>JBOFMR010000058.1:0-12496 GCA_051658485.1 Phocaeicola sp. | reverse complement strand
CTCACCTAGGTGAAACAGCTGTTTCACCTAGGTGAGACGACAAATCTTTTTAACTGTTATGGGGTTAAGAACAAGGTGTTTTTTCTTTGATGGTACAAAGAATCAATAATCAGTCGTAGCTAACTCTCCCTCTTCTTTTTTTTTACATCTTCTGACTAAGCAATATCACTAGGTGAAGTTTAGGTGAAGAGTTGTATCCTCTTTCTTCACCATAACTGGTTGGCTATCAGTTATGGTGAAGGTTTGAGGCTATTTTTTATTCTTTTAATTTAGGTGGAGTAGTGTATCTTTATTTAGAGGTATCTCTATTCGCTTAATCAATCAACAATGTAATAGCTTCGCTTGCTTGGTTCTAATTGAAGATTGAAACTCCTGTGTAGATGAAGACCTTTTACTATTGAGCAAGAAGCTCTCTTTCCGCCTTCTCGATCGCTTCGAAATTAAATCCGTCCAAGACATCTTCCATTAATTGAGTGATGGAGTCGTTGCACAACTGGCCAATACTTCCCTCATGCGTGTGATGTACCTGTTTGTTGTGGGTGAATTTTCCAGCTTCGATATCTAGCCCTACTTGCTTGTATGCATCTCGGAAGGGTACTCCTTCACTAGCTAGACGATTTACCTCTTCTACACTAAAGATATAGAGATAACGATCATCTTCAAGTATGTTTTTGTTTACCTTTATTTGTTGCATAATATAGGTTGTCATAACGAGACAATCCTTTATTTCTTGGAAGGCAGGTAGAAATATCTCCTTGATGATTTGTAGATCGCGGAAGTAGCCCGATGGGAGATTGTTCATTATCAGCGTGATTTGCTGAGGTAGCCCTTGCAATTTGTTGCATTTCGCTCGCGTCAACTCAAATACATCGGGATTCTTTTTGTGTGGCATAATGCTAGAGCCTGTTGTGCATTCGTCAGGTAGTTTTACGAACCCAAAATTTTGGCTGCTAAACATACAGGCATCAAAGGCTAGTTTTGACACAGTTCCTGCTAGGGTAGCCAGTGCAAAAGCACAGTTTCTTTCCGTCTTGCCTCGTCCCATTTGGGCATATACAACGTTGTAGTTCAACGATTCAAAGCCCAATAGTTCAGTGGTAAGTGTACGGTTTAGTGGAAATGAAGATCCATATCCTGCGGCAGAGCCTAATGGATTTCGGTTACACATTTTAAAAGCAGCTTGTAGGAAGAGCATATCGTCAACCAGGCTCTCTGCATAGGCACCAAACCAAAGCCCAAAAGAAGAGGGCATGGCTATTTGTAAGTGGGTATAGCCTGGCATGAGTACCTCTTTATAGCGATTGCTTTGAGAAATTAAGGTGTCAAATAGTTCTTTAACCTCCTCTACGACCTCTTTTAGTTGAGTGCGGATGAAAAGCTTAAGGTCTACGAGTACTTGGTCGTTTCGAGAGCGACCACTGTGTATCTTTTTGCCTACATCTCCCAATGTGCGTGTAAGCATTAACTCCACTTGCGAGTGTACATCTTCGACTCCCTCTTCAATGAGGAATTTACCCTCTTCTGCAAGGGTGTAAATATTCTTCAACTCTTTCAGTAGCTCTTTTAGCTCTTCACTTGTTAAGAGTCCGATACTCTCTAGCATCGTAATGTGAGCCATAGATCCCATTACGTCATGTTTTGCTAGGTAGAGGTCCATTTGACGATCCAGTCCGACAGTAAATTGCTCAATGGCTTGATTTACTTGAACGCTTTTTTCCCAAAGTTTTTGCGCCATAATTGTATGTTTTAGTAAGAGATAAATGCTAGCATATCTGCTATTTTATTTGCTGCCTCTTGAAGAGGCTTTGTAACCATTGTTTTCATAAACATATTCACTTCTGCACGAATGGTTACCTTTAGCTTTGCGTTCTCTTCGCCATCTTGGACTATTTGTATCCATAGATTTAAGGGAAGAGGTGAATTCTCACTTTCAAATTTGATGCATTTGCAGGGTTCTCGTTCAATGATACGTAGCGTTATTTTCATACCTTGTACGGTAAATGTAATTGTATCTGAGTCGAACTCTATTTCTTGAATTTTTCCATCGAGTTGCTCTTTAAGCCCTGCTAGTCTCTCTTTTACGCTAGATAGGTTGTTTAAGTCTGATAGCTTGGTATATATACGTTCTTGGCTATAGGCTATTGGTTTGATGCTACTTTCGAATTGTGCCATTTTTTTAGGGTAAAATAAAAGAGAAGAGTTCAACATCGGTAGATATTGAACTGTTCTCTTTAGTTATAATCATTATATGTATTGTCTCTTATTCCCCAGCATCCCAGTGGGCAGGGTCTTTTCTCCAATTGTTGAGTATCTTTACATCCTCTTCGGTAATGTATTCCGTTTCCAATGCTACTTCTAACACAGCTTCATAATTGGTAAGTGTAATTAGCTCTACGTTGGCTGTATGAAAAGCTTTGATAGCTACTGGGAATCCGTAAGTAAATGCAGCAACCATTCCGATTACTTCACAACCGTCTCGGCGAATAGCTTCTACGGCTTTCAAGCTACTACCACCTGTTGAAATTAAATCTTCGATGACAACGACTTTCATTCCTGGACGAAGTTCACCTTCGATTAGGTTTTCAAGTCCATGACCTTTTGGGGTAGCACGTACATAGACAAATGGTAGGTTTAGTTCTTCTGCAACCAATGCTCCTTGTGGAATAGCCCCCGTAGCTACACCTGCAATTGCGTCTACTTGACCAAATTGCTCTAAAATAATACGGCTGATTTCTAATTTTACAAAATTACGGAGAGAAGGGTATGAAAGGGTTTTGCGGTTGTCGCAATAGAAAGGAGATTTCCACCCAGACGCCCATGTGAAAGGGTTAGCAGGCTGTAACTTGATTGCCTTAATCTTTAGTAATTTCTCTGCAAATAATTTTTCTAAAGTGTTCATAACTTATACTACATCTGGTAAATATTGAGACAAAAATAGGTAAATAGATTGATATAAAGAAAAAAGAGTGGTGGTATTTTTTTATTTTTTCTGATAAAAAGAGCTTTCTATTTGGCTGATGCAAGCGTTAGTACACTGATGCGTATATCAGGAAGATGGCTGAGTGCATCGGCGCAAGCTACAATTGTGGCTCCTGTGGTAAATACATCATCAATAAGTAAAATATGCTTACTCTCTAAATAAGATTGGGGATGTAGTTTGAATAGCTCTTGAACATTTATCCAACGCTCATACAGCCCTTTGTTTGTTTGGGTCTCATTGAACCTATTGCGATAGATAGAATTCGATAGAATGGGGATTTTTGTCACAGAAGAGACTCCCTGAGCGATCATAAGGCTTTGGTTGTAGCCTCTTTTTCGCTCTTTTTTGATGTGTAAGGGTACGGGTATTAAAAAGTCTATTGAGTCAAAGAAGTTCAAAGGCATCAACTCTTGTGCCATGCACCTTCCCAACCACTCACCGATAGTTGGATTTTGATAATACTTTAGTTCGTATAGCAGTTTGCGCGCATCTCCTCCTTTGTCATAGTGTAGGTAAGAAGCGGCTTTGACAAGAGGAATCTTCCCCCAAAGCTCTTTTTCAAGTTCGTTGCCGTCAGACCAAAGTAAAGGGGTGCGAGGTAGGTGAATTAGGCACGATAGGCAGATGTGCTTTTCGCTGGCGAGGAGCTTGTTTTGGCAAATGGCGCATTGACGTGGAAAGAAGAGCTCCCAGCATTCAATCCAAAAAGTCGCACTCAATTTCAAGCTCTTTTAGTAGTGATTGAATGAGGTTGATTTCATACCCTTTCCCCACCGCAAAGCGGATGAGCTTGCCGGTATGTTCGTAGCTATTTTTTGCTTTTATGTTTTTGCTTTTTTGCTTGAGTAGGGTTCGTAAAATAGCAGTATACTCCTGTTCATCGATTCCAAATAGGCTCTCTGTTATAACTTCATGGGCTATTCGTTTCATACGGAGTGATTGGACAATTTTGGTTCTTCCCCATTGATTAAAACGATATTTGTCACGTACGAATGCGCGGCAATACCTAGATTCGTCAATGTACTTCTCGTTGCATAGTGCATCAAGAATCGGCTGTTGCTCTTGTTGGGCAACTCCCCACTGAGTGAGTTTGAGCTCTACATCGTAGAGGCATCGCTCTGCTGCCGAGCAATAGGTTTCGGCCTTGAAGTGCGCTTCGGTGGTGCTATACTCTTTTTTCATCGGATTGCTTTTATCATGCGGTCTTTCCCAAAAAAATCTTTCTTGAGCTCTATTGTGCTATAGCCTAACTCTTGTAGTAGCTGGGAGGTCTCTTCTCCATAAGCTTCATTTATCTCAAAATACAACTCTCCTTCGTGGGAAAGTGAGGTGAGGGCTAGTGTGGCAATCTGTCTATAAAAGAGCAAGGGATCTTGGTCAGGAACAAACAGAGCGCCTTTTGGCTCCCACTCAATTACATTGGCCGACATCTCGCTCTTCTCTTTCTCGGCAATGTAGGGTGGGTTGCTGACTATGAGGTCGTAAGATTGGTGGATGGTTGATAGAGAGAGAATGTCGCACTGCTCAAAATGGACTGTTGTATGATTTGATATGGCATTTTGTTTTGCTACACTCAATGCGTCGGCTGATATGTCCCAAGCGGTAACTTTAGATTGGGGCATAAAATGGGCTATTGAAATGGCTATACATCCACTTCCTGTTCCAATGTCTAGCACGTTGCAGGTTGATTTCTCTCTGTTTTGGGCAATAATCCACTCTACCAGTTCTTGAGTTTCGGGTCGTGGTATTAGCACGTTGGGCGTTACCTTGAAAGTGAGGCCTAAGAATGTTTCGTTTCCCAAAATGTATTGAATGGGTTCTTGTTTCTTTAACCTGTTTAGAATATGAATCCACTCCTCCTCCTCTTTTGGTGAAAAAAATCTATCTTTGCCTCCGTACAGTTCAAGTGTGGTAAAGCTAAAGTAATCGCTGAGTAGGAGTTTGGTTATGGTAGCTGCCTCTCTCTCAGAGAATAACTCTTGCAGGGAGTGCTTGATTTGTGTGTAATGTGGATTCATATGCTTTGTACTCTTTGCTACAAAAATAGGCAATAATAAGGAAAATGATATGACGATAGAGGAAAAATATATGGCACGTTGCGTGCAATTGGCTAAAAATGGATTGGAAAATGTTTCACCCAATCCGATGGTGGGGGCTGTTATTGTGTGTGATGGCCGCATCATAGGTGAGGGGTTTCATGTTCGTTGTGGCGAGGGGCATGCTGAGGTGAATGCGATTGCATCGGTCAAGGATGTGGAACTGTTGAAAAGGGCTACCATTTATGTTAGTTTAGAGCCTTGCTCGCATGTGGGTAAAACGCCGCCTTGTGCCGACTTGATTATTAAAAAGCAGATACCTAGAGTCGTTATAGGGTGTTTGGATCCCTTCTTTCTCGTTGCTGGGAAGGGTGTTGAAAAGCTTCGGATGGCTGGAGTTGAGGTTGTTGTGGGGGTGTTGGAGGAGTCTTGTAAAGAGTTGATCTCTTCGTTTGTAGTGCAGCACACGTTACATAGACCTTTTATAACTCTTAAATGGGCGCAAACGGCTAACGGCTATATGGATGTAACGAGAGAATCAGGGAAGCCTCTTCTCCTATCAACACCCTTGACTCAAGCGGTTGTTCACAAGCGTAGAGCGCAGCACGATGCTATTTTGGTAGGGAGAAAAACAGCTTTGTTGGATGACCCTTCATTGACTACGCGTAGTTGGTATGGAGAGAACCCAATACGTTTGGTTCTTGATCGCAAATTGAAATTGCCCCTTTCACTTCGACTTTTTGACGGTTCTGTTCCCACCATTGTTTGCAACGAGTTAAAAACGGAAGTGGGGAAAAATCTAGAGTATGTAAAGTTTGACTTTTCGGACAATTTTCTTTCTAAGCTAATGAGCTTTTTGTATGAGCGGAAGATACAGTCTTTATTGGTTGAGGGAGGGAGTCACTTGTTGCATACCCTAATCAGTGAGGGGTTGTGGGATGAGGCTTTTATTGAATATGCTCCATTCTCTATCTCTTCGGGAGTTTTAGCTCCATCTTTTGCAAAGATGGATAGTTTAGAGACTCTTTGTCTATTTGGAAGAAATATAATTTTTCTGAAAAATGATTATAAATAAACCTATAGAATCGGGAGATATCGCAGCGAATTCGCTCTTTTTATCCATAAATTAGTATAAAACTTACCATAAAACTTCAATATGGAAAAAAAACTTTCTATTTTTGCGACATCTTCTAACAAAAGCCTATTTGTACAAATGAAAATAAAGTTTTTGACTGTTGTAACTCTTTTAGTTACTACACTTCTTGCCTCGTCTTGTTTGGGGTCGGACTCTTATAATTCTGACTATAGTTCGGATGCAAGTATCGTTGCGTTCTCTATAAATGGAAAGATTGTTACCTCATATCCAGGGACAACAGCAAGTGGTGCAGATACAACGTATACTGTGACTGTCTTAGGTTCTGATTATCCCTTTGCTGTTGATCAGTTACAACGTCAAATTTATCCTGTAGATTCTCTTCCTGTAGGTACTGATGTAAGCCGAGTTGTGGTTTCAATAACAGGAGACACTTCTTATCTATTAATGGAGAGAGAGGGGCGCCCAGATACTTTATGGGTCACTACTGATTCTCTTAACTTTGAGAAGCCAATCCGTTTTAAAGTCGTTTCTAACTCCGGTAAAACAGGTAATCCATATACTGTCAAAATGAATGTGCACCAACAGGATCCTGATTCAATGGTTTGGGTTAGCATGGACAGTAAGATAGAGAATGAAAATTTCACAAAGCAAAAAGCGGTTGCATTTAACGACCGAATCTATCTTTTCGCTGATGATGCAGGTCAAGTTCAAGTGACTAGTACGAGTATTACAGACGGTATTGATTGGACTGGTCCACGTCCTGTTGATTTGGAGGAACTTGTTGATTACGCTTCTGTTACTGTTTGGAATGGTAAGCTCTATTTATTGGCAGGGAATAAACTCTATAGCTCAGAGAATGCTCTTGGTTGGACTGAAGTCGCTGGGGCACCTGAACTACGTATGCTAATTGCTAACATCACTTCTGATGCTACAGAAAAGCTAGTGGGAATTAATTTGGAGAACCACTTTGCAGAGGCTGATAAGTCTGATGAGTCTTTTAACTGGACAGATACACAAAAGAAGGTTTCGGATCGATTCCCTAAAAAAAATCTCTCTTATGCATCTTATCCATTGGCTTCGAATCCTGCCATTGATCGAATGGTTGTAATGGGGGATAATGAAATTACTACGGATAGCATTGCTTCTGTTTGGTCAAAATTGACAAGCGAAGATAGTTGGGTAGAAACTACACCTATAGCGGGTAAGACTTATTGTCCTAGAATGGAGAATATAGCTATGATTCACTACAATAAACAGTTGTATGCCTTTGGTGGTAGTGCTAAAAGAGCAGATACTACATTTGTGGCGATGGGTCAATTCTTTGTTTCTGCTAACCACGGTGTCAATTGGGAATCGGTAGATTCTAAAGCTCGATTCCCTAAAGAATTTAGTGAATTATATACGAATGCTGGCGGAAACTATTCGTATGTAGTAGATAAGAATAACTACTTGTGGATTTTATTTGCCAACTCGAAAACGGTTTGGCGAGGAAAAATTAATAAGTTAGGTTTTGGTCAATAATAATTGATGTAAATAGACTAATTGATGCTGTATAAAGAGCTAATTGATACAAATCGAATTCCTGAACACATTGCTGTGATTATGGATGGGAACGGTAGATGGGCAAAAAAGCGTGGCCTCGTTCGTGCTTTGGGGCATCAAGAGGGAGCTGAAACGGTTCATGTAATCGCAGAAGAGGCAGCTAGGCTCGGGGTGAAATACTTAACCCTTTATACCTTTTCTACGGAGAATTGGGATCGTCCAGCTGATGAGGTCTCAGCATTAATGGCACTCTTGATGGACTCTATCGAAGAACATACCCTCTTGGAAAACAATATAAGTTTTCGCTTAATAGGGGATATTGAAAGATTGCCTATAGAAGTGAAAGAACGGCTTGAAGCGTGTGTGAAGAACACCTCTGCCAATAGTGGTATGTGTTTGACTTTGGCTCTTAGCTACTCTTCTAAGTGGGAACTGACAAAAGCGGTGAAAAAAATAGCTGAGCAAGTTAAATTGAATGAACTCTCTATTGATGGGATTGATGAAGAACTAATAAGTCGTTGTTTGGAAACTCATTATATGCCTAATCCTGAACTGCTAATTCGAACAGGAGGGGAAATCCGATTAAGTAACTATTTACTTTGGCAATGTGCCTATTCCGAACTCTATTTTTGTGAAACTTATTGGCCTGACTTTAGAGGAGAGGAGTTTTGCAAAGCAATATATGATTATCAACAACGAGAACGCCGATTTGGCAAAACTAGTGAACAACTATAAACAGACATCCAATGTTATACCGAATTTCACTTTTAGTAGTGACCCTCTCTTTTTTATTGAGCTTTTCAACGAATGGCCATGCTCAATCTCTTCTTGAAAATGATAGCCCTGTCATTCTTTACTCGGGTACTCCTAAAAAATATGAGATTGGGGGAATTAAAGTACAAGGGGTAAGTAACTACGAAGACTATGTATTAATAGGACTGTCGGGACTTGCTGTGGGGCAAAAGATAACGGTGCCTGGTGACGACATAACATCGGCAGTGAAAAAATATTGGAAACATGGATTGTTCTCTGATGTTCGTATTGAGGCTGAAAAGATTGTTGGGGATAAAATCTTCTTAATCATTTCTTTGTCTCAACGCCCTCGTATCTCTGATATTACCTATCAAGGGGTGAAAAAGAGTGAGCGAGAAGATCTGGAAACGAAATTAGGATTGGTAAAAGGAAGCCAAATAACGCCTAACTTAATCGATAGAGCTAAAGTCCTTATCAAAAAGTACTTTGATGAAAAGGGTTTTAAAAATGCAGACGTACGTATTCTTGAAAAGAGTGTTGAAGGAAGCAAAGACCAAGTTGTGGTGAATGTGCTTATCGATAAAAAAGAGAAGGTGAAAATCCATGAGATAACTATTGTTGGAAACTCGGCCTTAACTGACAGGAAGATTAAGTCGTTGATGAAAAAGACCAACGAAAAGAATAAACTGCTCAATATCTTTAAGACTAAAAAGTTCATCGGTGAGAAATACGAAGAGGATAAGAAGGTTGTTATTGAGAAATACAATGAATTAGGATATAGAGATGCTCAGATTTTAACGGATAGTGTAATTCCTTACGATAGCCGTACTGTAGACATCCACATGAATATAGAAGAGGGTGATAAATATTATTTGCGTAATGTCTCTTGGGTAGGGAATACAATCTACTCTTCAGATTGGTTGAATGAGCAACTTCGTATGAAAAGGGGAGATGTATATAACCAAAAACTGTTGGGAGAGCGTATCGCAGGTGATGACGATGCCATAGGAAATTTCTACTACAATCAAGGCTATGTGTTTTATAATCTTGACCCTGTTGAGGTGAATATCATAGGTGACTCAATTGATCTTGAGATGCGTATTGTTGAGGGGCCACAAGCTACTATCAATCGTGTACGAATCAATGGTAATGACCGTTTGTATGAAAACATAGTACGTCGTGAGCTAAGAACAAAACCAGGTGATTTGTTTAGTAAAGATGCTTTGGAACGTTCTTATCGTGAGATTGCACAAATGGGACACTTTAACCCTGAAAACATTCAACCGGATGTACAGCCTGACTATGCAAGTGGAACGGTTGATATAAACTGGGATTTAGAGTCGAAGGCGAATGACCAAGTTGAGTTCTCAGCAGGCTGGGGACAAACGGGGGTTATTGGTAAATTGAGCTTGAAATTTACGAACTTCTCATTTGAAAATCTATTTAAGAAGACGGATAACTATCGCGGTTTTCTACCACAAGGAGATGGACAAACATTGACTGTTAGTGGTCAAACCAATGGTACTTACTTCCAATCGTATAGTGCTTCTTTCTTTGATCCTTGGTTTGGTGGCAAACGTCCTAACTCATTCTCTGTTTCTGCTTACTATTCTGTTCAGACAGATGTTAACAGCAACTACTATAACTCAGCTTATATGAATAACTACTATAACTATTCAGGTGGTTCTGGTAATTACAATAGCTATAATAACAATCAAGAATCTTATTATGACCCCGATAAATCACTCAAGATGTTGGGTGTATCTGTGGGCTGGGGTAAGCGTCTAAAATGGCCTGATGACTACTTTACACTCTCTGCAGAGTTGTCTTATCAACGTTTTATTTTGAAAGATTGGAGCTATTTATATATTCGTTTGAATAATGGTGAATATATGTCTACAGGTACTTGTAACAGCATCAGCTTGGGACTAACCTTGGCACGTAATTCGGCAGATAATCCAATCTACCCTCGTCGTGGATCAGAGTTCTCTTTGTCTATGCATCTTACACCTCCTTACTCGTTATTTAGTAACAAGAATTACGAGACTTACGGAAAAGACAATTATGAAGAGGCAGCAAGTGTTTACAATTGGGTAGAGTATCACAAATGGAAGTTTAAATTGAAAACTTACACGGCATTGTCAGGTGGAACTAAATGTCCTGTTCTTTCAACTCGTACTGAGTTTGGTTTCTTGGGCCATTATAATAAATATAAGAAGTCACCTTTTGAAACATTCTATGTGGGTGGTGACGGTATGAGTGGATACAGTACAGGTTATGCTTCTGAAACAGTTGCATTGCGTGGATATGAAAATGGTTCTCTTACTCCTTACGGTAGCGAAGGTTATGCTTATGTGCGCTTGGGAGCAGAGTTGAGATACCCATTGATGTTGGAAAACTCAACAAGTATTTATGCTTTAGGATTTGTAGAGGCAGGTAATGCTTGGGCAGATGCAAGTAAGATTAATCCATTCCAATTGAAACGATCAGCCGGTTTGGGTGTACGTATCTTCTTACCTATGATTGGTATGATGGGTATTGACTGGGCATATGGATTTGATAAGATAAACGGTTCTAGCCAATATGGTGGAAGTCAGTTCCACTTTATCTTGGGACAAGAGTTCTAATTATTAAATAGGTGATATTATGAGAAAATGGACGTTAGCATTCTTTCTTTTTGTTTTTTGGGGAGTCTCTTCTGCACAGTCGTTTGCATTGGTTGATATGGAATATATCATTCAGCAGATACCCGATTTTAAAAAAGCGAATCAACAAATCGAACAACTCACTAAGAAATATCAGTCTGAAATAGAAGCGAAAGCCAAAGAGGCCGAAGTGCTTTATAAAGCTTATCAAAAAGAGACAGATGCGCTTACAGCAGCGCAGCGAACAGCAAAAGAGGAGGCCATTGTGGCAAAAGAGCGTGAGCTTGTAGAGTTGCGCAAAAACTATTTTGGTCCCGAGGGGGTGGTTGCAAAAGAAGAAGAGGCTTTGATAGCCCCTATTCAGACGCAGATATATGAGGCTATCAAAGAAATTTCTATACGTAAGAATTATGCCATGGTCATTGATCGCTCTTCTGAGCAAAGCATTGTTTTTGCTTTGCCTAGTATTGATATTAGCAATGACGTACTTTTGAAACTAGGATATTCAAATTAATTTTATACATTTGCACTCGGTATCTAACTCTATAAAAACTAAATAACAACTAGAACTATGTTAAAGAAAATTGCTTTATTACTTTTATTGATTGCGCCGATGAGCGTATTTGCACAGAAATTTGGCCATGTAAAGTCGATGGATATCGTTTCCGCTTTGCCTGAATATGCTAAAGCTCAAACAGATATTCAAGCTATGCAGCAACAATATGAAGATGAAATTAAACGTGCAAACGATGAGTTTACAAAAAAATACACAGAATTTCAAAATGAGCAAGCTAACTTGCCTAAAAATATTTTGGAAAGACGTCAAAAGGAGTTGCAAGAATTAAGTGAAAAAGGAATGCAATTTCAACAAGATGCACAACAACAATTGCAACAATCTTATGGAGAAATGATGGAGCCTATCTATAAGAAGGTAGAGGCTGCTGTTAAAGCTATTGGACAAGAGGGTGGTTATACCTATATTTTTGATTTAAATAGAACTGACATTCCATTTGTCAATGAATCACACTCTACAGATGTTTCTACAGCTGTTAAAGCAAAATTAGGAATTCGTTAAGAGCGAACATACTATTTTAATAGAGAGATGGGCTATACGAGATAACGGTTTTTCCGTTCGTATAGCCCATCTCTTTTTATACCCACACGTAGGCAGAAGAGCTAATCTGACAGCTTAGGAGTGAGTTTACAGGCTTACCCGATAAGCCTTGGGGACTCCTTTGTGAACAATGATTGTTAATATCTTTACTTAGCATAGATCTTCACCGCTCTATATAGGAAGAATGGTACATCGTATCCATCCGAATTCTGCCGTATTTTTCTTCTCTTTTTTCTTTCCGACTTTTGTATTCAAAAAAACTATGTTTAATTTGAATGAAACCAATCGTTTCGTTATTAGTCATACTAGTACTGATATGCGCAAAGGTGT
>JBOFMR010000057.1:0-1611 GCA_051658485.1 Phocaeicola sp. | reverse complement strand
CTCTGTCCTAACTCTACCAATTTAATCTTGTGCATAAAGCAAATAATGAATGTCGCAAAAAGTGACACTAAAAAAATATCTCCTAACATATTAGCACTCTTTTAATTTAACGATTAATTCTCCCTCAAACCTTAATCCTCCATAAGGCTGCATAAGGAATTGACTATCTACCTCTTTCAAGCTGAATCCTTTGTATATGTTCTCTGCTTGCTCCATAATCTTTGAGATTGTAAATCTTCCGTTCTTTAGATAAATCTTGTCTAGCACGGTTATAATCTGTGACTTTATTACTTCGATTTCTCTGTCATTTGACTTGAAGATTTTGTTTAGGTTGAACCAAAATATCAAAGACGCTTTAGTTGTTAATATACCGCTGTCTTTATTAATTACTTGTGGGTCCTCGATCACAAAGAATGAAAAGTTACCAATACGTTCATCGGGCATAACGCTTAAGTAATCTCCTTGTCCTATATGAACAGCAGGGTACCAAAAGGAATTGTTTCCCACCTTTCTTACTAGCTTTTGGCTCTTTCCAAAACTCTGGTGTAACCACGTTAGTTTTTCGATTAAACCTTTCTGTATCTCAACCAATACACTATCTATTAGTGCAGGATTCTCTGGTGATGGTGTTTTTTCTATTTTCATATTTTCAAACTTTCAAAGTATTTCACAAGTTCGGGCTGTACGTATGTTTCATTAAACTCTTTAAAACTTTCATCCGTGAGTCCGAAGATTTCTTTACCGTATTTATTCGCTAGGTCGTCACTCTTGTAATCTGATGCTTTAATCTCAAATCCATCTTCTGTGTACTCAAGATAAAAAGAATTGTGGAAGTCGCCTTCATCTCGCAGTGTGACTCTATCAACGGGTTGATTCTTTTCAATCTTGATTCTAACGGTCATAGGCTTGTAAGGATTGGCATCTGATAGCTTTACTCCATCTTTGTTTATTCCTTTGTCGTAGAGTTGGTCTTGTATGTTCATCTCCACAATAGTGTGTTCGTATTGTTTGACCACGTCTGCTATTGCTTCAATAATGCCACTCTCGAATCCTTTTAGCCTTTCTATTAGCTTATCTAGCTTTTCCATTACACTACTCTATATTTGACCCCTCGATTGTTACAAGGAAAGCAAACCTTACTTATTGAAGAAACATCAACCGAAACGGCTTGAATAGCTGTGTTTAGTTGGTGCATCAATCCGCTTTTTCTGCCTTGACTATCTCCGTCTAGTTCGTAGAGAAGTTCAGTTTTAGAATAAGATGCGTTTTGTTGATTTCTATTAATGTTCGCATTTGGATTATATGCCATTTCTCGAATCATATCAACCGCTACCTGAAGCCCTATGATGTTTTGGAATGTTCTCTTCTGCTCAACTATTATATCGGTGATGTCGCACTCTAATGTTACTTGAAGATTAATACCATAATTAGTGTTGTATGTGTATAGATTATTCTGAATATCCCACATCTCGATATTCCTAAGCGAAAAGTCATCGTTGTAATCATCGTTGAAGTCGCCACCTCCATATTCACTTATTCTGAATGGGTGAACCTCTAGGTATTGGCTCCAAATATTGTAAGCTGATGTTTCCTCTAGATTGCATCCGTAGC
>JBOFMR010000056.1:0-2164 GCA_051658485.1 Phocaeicola sp. | reverse complement strand
CCATACGTTGCGTGCGACAATGGTAGTACACTCGTTATGTAATACGACTTATTTCGAAGCGTTTAGATTCATATCATCCCCTTTTGGTGGAGTTGGATAAAGGCTTGTTTGATCTTGCCAATCGGTTGGTTATTCACCTTTTTCATCTATTGATGGGTTGTTAATGTGACTCTTCTGTTCAAGGGGATTCTTTTAAAAACCGCCGTTCTAGAGCCTTTATTGGATTCTAGAGAAGGAGAGAGAATTTGGACGTGAATATATTTGAAATAAATAAAAGAAAGAGTAGACATAGTAGTCTACTCTTTCTTTTGTTACATACTCCCTCTTCCAAAAAAACACTCACTGGCTCACTATACGGCTAGCTGAAGCGTGCATATCCTTTTGTAACTAATTCTACTGCTCTATTTATTGGCAACTAGCGGAAAAGAGAGTCGTACGACCATGATAAGCGATAGGGAATTGTTATTTATGCTCAGGAGGTTCTATTTCGAAAGAGATAAAAACCCGCTCTCTTCATACTTCTCCTTACTTTCTCCGTACACATTGTTTCCTCAAACAGATAAAAAACGATTTCTGTCCGATAAAACTTAACCCAACTTTGCCCCTGTAATTTTATAATTTGCTTGAAAGCAGTGCAAAATGCTTTTTTTGTATTTCCATATGTGTACTACAAATTCACCTTTTTGTTGACTCATGGCATATAGCGTACATTTTACATTCTTGGGTACAGGCGGTGTAAAGGTAATATCAACGAATTAAAACGCAGTGTACTACAAGTTAGGAATCGTGGTATTTCATAAAATCTATTATTTAGATTTAGATACTTGCGTGATGAAGTAGTAGAACTTTTCCCTAAAAATTATTTTCAATTATTTTTAGGGAAAAGCTGCGTTAATGCCTTTAGAAAAACGCATTGTTTTTTTGATTGTATCCATTAGAAAGCAAATAAGTTCCCATTTATGGTTTTTCGATTAAATTTGTCAAAAAAATATTATAAGTTCATTTTTAGATCTTCTAATCAATCCATCGATTATTAGCTAATCTATTGATTAATTTTCTTTGTCAGATGGTGTCAAGGGTGAAAATATTGGATAACTCTTTGTGTTAATTTTTAGAAAGAATAATGTCTATTACTCTTTCGTATATGTAAAAAAACAAAAAAGAAGCGGGGAAAACAGCGTAGTAATTAGAAAGTGAATTTATGTTTATTAAGTTTGTGCTCTTATAGACAGACTATTTATACACAAACACTATTTTTATTATGATTAAATTGATAAAATCAACATTATTCATTTTATCAGGAACTCTAGTAATGAGCAGCTGCTTCAATGAAAAGGCATTGGAGGAGGTAGAAGCAATGACCGTAAAGTTTGCTTCGGGCGATAATGGGAGCATCACTCTAGCGGATGAGCAAACAGGAGAGAAGGGGAGTCTCTTATTTTCCGTAGCCCAACCAATGGATGGTTATGAATTTGCAGGGTGGTACAATGGTACAACGCCTATTGAACAAGGAGGTGATTTTACGCTTGCTGGAGATACTTTACAGGTAAAACTCACTCAGCACACAGCTGATCAAATTTATACAGCTAGATTCAGAAAGGTGGAAGATAATAATGGCGGTTTTTTCTTTTATCTCACTTTTGCCACTGATCCCAAAGCTCCCGGTGGTTCCGTGAGTTACAAAGGTGGTCTCTGTGCTGCAACTCAAAAAATTAGATCTATGGCACTTCCTTACCCTGACTATGTTTGCATTGGTTGGTTTGACGAAGAAGGTCATCAGATTCTTCAAAAGAGCCCTGAAAACAACGTAGTATACGTAGACGGAACAACGATTCATGTTGACTGTAATGTTTCGGTCTCTGATGAGCTCGAAAATAAAGTTTTTACTGCAAAATTTGCAAACGTTGTTTTGGATGAGGAAGATGAAAATACTACACCCCGTATTGTCGTAGTAGGTGAAGGTCGTGATGCAGTGCTTATGCTCACAAAAGATAGGGTTAATCGTGCAGACGTCTTTCGTTTTGGGTCGGTTATTGGATGGGATCTAGGGTCCTTTAATTACACAGATATATTCAACCCGACATCTTTGGAACATTCCAAATGGGGCGAATACTGGTATGTAGTCAAAGTTTTCCCAGAGAACACTTCGGAAAATCTCAAGCAG
>JBOFMR010000055.1:0-42800 GCA_051658485.1 Phocaeicola sp. | reverse complement strand
AGAAAAAATCAAACAAGATTCTACGGAAGAAGAAATTAAAAAGCTACTACCAAAAAACTATCGGACAGACTAGAAATAGTACCGGAAGTACTATTGAGGCGATATTGCACAGGCAACGGCAGAATTCGGATGGATACCTATAATCACACCCCTGACTATAATAACAATACGTTCCATTTGGAAGATATCTCTCAGAGAGTTGCTATCCTATTGGCAGATCAGTTATGGAGAACAAATTTCACAAAGCAAAATGGGCAAAAAACAATGAGAGCATTGAGCCTTGCTACAACACCCTCATCCACTTATACAAACGACAATCCATCACAATGAGATAGAGCAGATGGATACTGCTCAGTAAATTCTATTTAGAACGTATCAATGCTATAGCCGCTTCAATAATCGTATCAACTCCCCTCCTATAATCCTCTGGAGATATATTTACTTTAATATCTGGGTCAATACCAAACTCTATTTGCTCCATACTAGAACTGAACATAGGACTGGCCGAAAAGCGAATAGACCATCCATTGGGAAGTTCAGAGGAGAAGGGCAACCCCGAACCTCCACCGGTTTTATCACCTA
The DNA here is from genome assembly GCA_051658485.1 of Phocaeicola sp. Classification (GTDB taxonomy): domain Bacteria; phylum Bacteroidota; class Bacteroidia; order Bacteroidales; family Bacteroidaceae; genus Phocaeicola. The sequence goes on along the minus strand of JBOFMR010000055.1, from coordinate 42,218 downwards.
TAAGAGTCGCTAATGGAAGTTCTTTCATCATATTTGCAAAATCATTTGTTGCACTATACGAACGGCGATTGGTTAATACAACGACTGGCTTCTGCCAACGTACCCGATCACTTGGAGAGTCTAGATAGACCGCCTTGGGCGTAGAAAAGTCAAAATGACCAGTTCCTGTTTTGTATGATATATACCCCGTAAGCACTCGTTCATTGGTAAACCGAGCTGCTAACTTCTGAGCAGTCGTTAAATTTCCACCACCATTATTTCGCACATCGATAATCAGCCCATCACAGAGAGAGAATAGATTTAAGATCTCATCCAAATTTCCATCGCCCATACCCGACTGAAAACTTGCACAGTAGACATACGCTACATTCTGTTCTAGTATCTTGTACTTCAGCCCCGACACCATTTCATAATCTTTACCCAAATAGATGCTTTGGATGCTGTCATCAAAATTGCGAGGATAGGCATCATACCACTCCCTGTATTGTGACACACGATCGGCAGAGACCAAATTAACATGTCCATCTTTTAACTCATTCACCATTTCAGAGAGGACATCAAAAAGCTGTTTCTTTGTCATATTCGAAGTGATACGATTCTTATATTCGCTATAAATCTCGTTCCAATCGAGTCCGTAACTCTCTTTTTTATACTCCAAGAAACAGTAACGTTCATCTATTATTTTCCACAGTGCCTCAAAATTTCCCTGTGGAGAATCATCGAACTGCTCCTCACGAATACAGGAGTTACTCGTTATAAGGAGTAGAAGGAGCAAAGTAGAGAGGGATGCTATTCTTTTTATCATATTCCAAATTAATAAGGATTTGTAGGTGAAACAGGAGGAAGTTGATTCTTTCCTCTAAAAAGAGAAAAGTCCTTCACAAATCCCACCATAAATATATTAGACCACATGTGGCTCTTTAAACTATTTACGTGTGACTGTTGTAAATCACACAAATATCCTAAACGCAGATTCACCCGGCTGATTGGAAAATCCAATGTAAGCAGATGTCTCATGGAAGGCTGATTGTGTAGAGAAGTAAACAATATGTTCTTCCCCCAATGTCCCAATGTAAATATCTCATAATAACTTTGCCCATATTCAGGTGAGAAGAGCGCACCCAACAGAGGTAAATTAAACTGATAGCGAGCTATAAATGGAAAATTTCCTATCCGAAAACGATAGATTGCCATAGCAGATGCTGCTAAATTCATGGAAAGCTTGGCCTGAGCTGGATTATTCGAGTTTCTGGTATTGTAAATAAATCCTCCATTCAAATCAATCATAGGTCCTGCTAACAACTTTAATCCTCTAGCTATCTGAAACTGATAATGCCAAGCGTAACTCCAATTCACCATACCTGCCAACTGGCTTCCATTCTTTGACCGATTGGTCGTTGAGGAAACATTTAGCTGAAATAGGTTTTGTGTAGAAACTTTTCCATCCATCAACTTAGTCATTTGCATACTCTCTCTGAGAATTCTAAGTTCAGTACCTTTATACTCTACAGGTGAAAGGTAGGTATCGAGTATGTTAGTAGAACCCACACCAAAAAGCATAGAGCGTATAATTTGTCGACTACTTCTCAAACTATCTACTTGTGCATAACCCGTAGTGAGTGATAAAGTAAGCAATAACGAAAAAAAGAGATACTTCATAGTTAAAAGAGTTTCATTTGTCCTGTCATTTCATCTATTATTTCAGTCTTACTTTTCCCATAATCAGGATCTTCATTTATGGGCACTTCAACGACCTCTTCAACTTCACTCTCCTCTTCAGGATAGCGAGTTGGCTCCAACTCCTCTATCGAATCTAGCTGGAAGGTAGTTATACGCTTTCCTTTTGCCTTAAAGCTTTTTACACTAATAAATTCCTCTAGCTCAATAATTAAAGATTCACGGAAATCATCCTTCCCACCAAATTTAACCTCAATTCGTGGATATACAGTATTAGTTAATAGGATAAGCTTTGTCTCTTTATTTTCTCCTAAATAGTTCTGTTTCTTCGAAGCGTTGTCAAAAGCGAACCGCTTAGCATAGGGAAAACCTTGTTGATCTGCATCATAAAGTAGAGCCGAATAGATTTTATTGGGGTTGTACTTCTCAATCAAATGAATGCCAGGTGCGTAATGGTTGTTGGAATCAAAGTTGGTAGTATAAAAATCACCATTGTTATGCACAACAAGAATCAAATCACTACTGTTAAATTCTCCCAAATATTCTCCTCGCTCATCGTAATTAAGACGCAATACATCCCGGTCAAACCAGACTCTTCTTCCTCCTAAAGTAGAACCTCCTCGATGTTTAAGTACAACCTTATGTACATCATTGCGAGTTACTAAATTCCCCAAAGATTGTCTTCCTTTGATTGTTATTTCACTAAAATCCCGGTCAAATATGATTTTTTTGATACGTGGATTGGGTTTAAGAGTTACTTTGACTACCTCTGCCTCTCCATTAGGATTGGCTGAGAAATAGGAAATTCTTGAGCCAACAGCTCCTTGAGTTAAATCATACTCCCTATCACGCGTCATAGAGGTTACATTGAATCGCTTCATGTAGTGTGCTCCATCCTTTCCATCTCTATAAACCACGTTGTAGATGGTTCTTTTATCATTCTTTTTAAAGATGTTTACATACAACACATTTTTACCCACAAACATCTTATCGGCTATGCGAACGACTTTGTATTTCCCATCTTTATAAAAGATAATAACATCATCTATATCTGAACAATTGGCTATAAACTCATCTTTTTTGAGTGAAGTACCTATAAATCCATTTTCACGATTTATATATAATTTCTCATTCGCCTCTACCACCTTAGCTGCCACGATGGTATCAAAGCTGCGCAATTCAGTCTTACGTGGGTAGTTGGACCCATATTTCTCTTTCAGAGTTTCAAACCAAAGAATTGTTTGATCTACCAAGTGAGCTAGTTTGTAATCTAGCTCTTTTATTTCCGCTTGTGTACGCAGAATAAATTCATCAGCTTTCTCCTTGTTAAATTTCAGGATACGTGCCATCTTTATCTCCATCAGCCTCAACAAGTCCTCGCGAGTCACTTCACGAACAAACTGAGAGTAATAGGGTTCCAAACGGCTGTCAATGTGTTTGCAAGCAGCATCCAAATCTTTGGCCTGTTCAAACTTCGCATCTTTATAGATACGTTCTTCAATAAATATCTTTTCGAGTGAAGAAAAATGTAGCCCTTCCAAAAGTTCGTCTTTACGTATCTCAAACTCTTTTCGTATCAGCTCCATGGTATTCTTCGCCGATTTGCGCAACACATGACTTACCGATAAAAAGTGGGGCTTATTCTCATCAATAATACAACAGTTAGGCGAAATGCTCACTTCGCAATCGGTGAAAGCATAAAGGGCATCCAACGTTTTGTCAGACGAAACGCCAGGGGCTAAGTGAATCAATATTTCCACTTTAGCAGCTGTATTGTCATCAACTTTGCGTATTTTAATCTTCCCTTTTTCAACCGCTAACAAAATAGAGTCAATGAGTGATGAGGTAGTCTTTCCATAAGGTGTTTCGGTAATCACCAAAGTCTTGTTATCAAGCTTGCTTATCTTTGCACGCACCTTCACAACTCCTCCCCGCTCTCCATCATTGTAACGAGAGACATCAATAGACCCTCCCGTTAAGAAGTCAGGATACAATTTAAAAGATTCACCTTTTAGGTGAGAGATTGCTGCATCGCACAATTCATTGAAGTTATGTGGAAGTATTTTTGACGAAAGTCCTACTGCAATACCTTCTACTCCCTGAGCAAGTAGAAGTGGAAATTTAACGGGAAGCGTAATAGGTTCTTTGTTCCGACCATCATAGGAAGATTGCCATTCAGTTGTCTTGGTATTAAATACGACATCAAGTGCAAATTTAGAGAGTCTTGCCTCAATGTAACGTGAAGCTGCCGCACTATCACCCGTTAAAATATTACCCCAGTTTCCTTGGCAATCTATTAAGATATCTTTTTGACCAAGCTGCACCAATGCATCACCAATAGAGGCATCACCGTGTGGGTGAAACTGCATCGTATGACCCACAATATTGGCTACTTTATTATATCGCCCATCATCTAATCGCTTCATAGAGTGAAGGATGCGACGTTGAACAGGCTTAAATCCATCATTTATGTGAGGCACTGCACGCTCTAAGATTACATACGAAGCATAATCTAAAAACCATGTTTGAAACATACCACTTAATTGATGCTTTGCCTCGCTATTGGTAGCATCTGCTGGTTTGTAATCGGAGTGCTCGCTGCTTAAATCTTCTTTTTCTAAGATATCGTTATCGTTACTCATAAAATAAAAGGGAGGTATTAATTGCTTGTGAGGCAAAAATACGAATAAATATAGAATTAAAAAAACTTGTTTACCGAAAGAATTGGTTTCTAAACGGATAAACAAGTTTCTAATGAATCGATTCTCCCACAAAAAGTATGCTGTTTTTCAGTTAGATGCCATAAAAGATAAGTTTGGCATCTAAACAATCCACCTGCCTAGTCACCTTCTTACAGATGCAGAAGGTGACGTATAGCAGCTATAGGATGCTTGAAAATAATTCGTTTTCCAGAAAACTTCATCACTTCCTGGATTTGTACACGCCTATTGGGTGAATAACAATGGATGGGACAACTCTTACAAGTGGTTTTTTTATCACCCAAGGGGCAAGAATTAATGCGCCGATTTATGTAGTCTAACAGATCAGCGCATTCAACGCACAGCTCTTTCCCTTTGTGATGATGCGAGCAGTAAATTTGAACCATTACTCGCACTATCTTTTTATCATATTGTTTCTGATCTTTCATCTCCCTTGGTAATAAATAAAATTCTCATCTAGAGTTACTACCTCCAAATAGGAAAAAGAGGGTTAACGGCTCGCTTTCATTGCCTTGATAATGGTTGAAGAAAAGCCATTATGCTCCAATTCATTGATTCCCTTAATAGTCAATCCACCTGGAGTCGTTACTTTATCAATCTCTTTAGAAGGATGAGTATCTTCTTGTTGTAGAATCAACTCAGCAGCTCCTTTTACTGATTGGGCCACCATCTTCATAGCCTCTCGCGGAGGAACACCCATTTCAACGCCTGCCTGCATAGCTGCTTGGATATATTTTAAGACGTAAGCAATGCCACAAGAGGTGAGCGATGTAGTGGCTGCCATCCATGACTCTGGAAGAAGCATAGAGAGCCCCATCTCATTAAATAGACTAAGCATCAACTCTTCTTGTTCCTTGCTAGCGTTATGACTAGCTATCAAATTCATGCTCTCTAAATAAATAATGGCTGTATTGGGAATCAATCGAAAGAGGGTCATTTCAGGATTTGTGTGCTTTACCAACTCTTCGAAAGTAATACCTGCTGCAACTGAAACCAAAACTTGATGATTGGTTAACTTAATAGAACTAAGTACCTGATTTACTAACCAAGGTTTTACAGCCAAAATGACCATATCTGCCTTTTCTACTGCTGTACGATTGTCGGTAGAAGTATCTATCTCGGGATACTCTTCTTTCAACTCTTCTAATAGAGTTACATTAAGATCTGTTACTGTCAGATTGGATGTAGAAATAATGGTTCCTTTGGCAAGCCCCCGTGCGATGGCACCTCCCATATTGCCTCCGCCAATAATTGTAATTTTCATATTGATTCCATTTAATGGTAAGTATAGAACAAAGTTAAAATGAAAAAGTGAAAAGAGAGGAGATATTACCCACTCTTTTCACTTCCACAACAACAAATAGTAATTTATCCCCTAAATAAAATGATTTGCGAATCAATAGCTACTTCAATGACGAATAAAAGAGGCTACTTCCGAAAAACAATCTTAGACTTAGAGAAGGTCAATAAAGCAGTTAACTCTCTATTTAACTTTACTAGGATATCACAATAAATTACTTTTTTTACTTCTAAAATCTGCAAAAAAACAGAATGAATCCATCAAACTGAATATCCTGAAAACTACAATAAATACCAGAAAAAACGAATTAAACAAACCTATTAAAACACAGGTAACTTGTAAACAAGCCCCACCTCCAAACAGAGGGTGCTGAAATTATTGTTTTTTAAAGCTTTAGCCTTTTCAGTATAATCGTAAGAGCGACCTACACCCATCAAGAAAAAGTGCAAATTATTATCTGCCATGGGATAAAATTCCACGCCACCCATATATCCGTAAGAGGAACGATAATGTCCTTTCTTTACATCATCGTAATCCTTGTATATGGAAGCAGTTTCATACATTCCCTTTGCCAAAAGATTCCACTTGTTATTTATAAAGTAGTTTGCTTGCAGAACCAAAGAGCAGTAACTAGCATTAAAAGCATTGTGTCCCTCACTTCCAATAGATTGAGTGATAATACCTTTTCTATCAATTCCCTCTCGTGAGTACATCACATCAAGAAAGGCACCAAACTTTTTAAACTGCACCTGATTTCCCAATGCAAAATAATACATATCTTTATTCTTAGCCTCAGTCATGTAAGAAGCTGACCACCGTGTACTTAACCAATCCATTAACTGACCGTTCCAGTTTAGTGTATAAACAAGTGGTAGCTTGGCAGCTTCTATTTCAGGACTTACCCCATAAGTCCTTTCCAAAGAAGCAACTTTACTGTTGAGTATCTGAAAATTAAGTTCATGCTTGGGATTAGGTTTAAAAGAGACATTCACACCCGTCATAAAATTGCTCATATTATCAATCATGTCAGAGTATTGATAAATTTCGACTGGGTTTATATCAAATTCAATCCCCCCATAAGCAGCACATTGTTTCCCAGCAAAGAGAGACCACTTATCAGATAGCTTCAGCCCTATACCTGCCACATCAATCGAGCCAGGCAGATTATCCATGCTGCCTGATCCATCATTTGAGCGATTAAGACGTTGGCGATATCGATAAGAGAGCCAATTATTTAAATCTCCTTTCAATTCAAATCGAAGTTGCTTCATCCTAAAAGCTCCTTCATCCAAATTTCCATCGACAAAATCCATTGCATAACCTCCTTGCATATGCAAAATCACTTGGAGCTTTTTACTACCTCCTGATTCATTAAGTGTAAGAAACTGAAAGAGTGTTTTCTCCTTTTTCTCTACATTTGCCGATTGATCTGCATCCTGTTTATCCACCTCTTCCGCATATCCATAGAGACCGAATAGGGAGATGGACAGCATTAATAACCACCTTCTCATAAATTAATGTGTATTAAAACATTCCTGTATTAACTTCCAATCATTGGTCACAGTAAGAGCTAACATCAATAATACGCGCGCTTTCTGAGGATTTAATTCCTTTGATGCCACAAATTGATAGGCATTATCATCTACTTCAGCGCCAAGAGTAACAGCTCCTACAGGCACACGAGAAGCGCGTACAACTACAACCCCTTTTTTGCGAGCGGCTTGAAGTTGTGGCAATAAATCTTTGTAAATATTTCCATTACCTACTCCCGAATAAATAATCCCACTGTAGTCATTTGCCAAAAAAGGATCTATTATATCTGCAGAAACTCCCGCATAACCATATGCAATACCCACCTTGGGAAGTTTTTGAACATGACTGATATCGTAAGGGGTATTATTTTGTGATCTTTTCAACGAATTAGATAAGTAAAATACCTTTCCATCATTGATATATCCCAAGGGACCTTTATTGGGTGATTGAAAAGCCTGAACACCTGTAGTACTAGCTTTCATTACATCCCTAGCAGCGAGTACAAGACCATTCATAGCAACGACCACTCCTTTGTCTTTACTTTCTGGACTGATTGCTGTGACAACAGCATTGTACAGATTCAAGGGACCATCTGCACTCATCGCTGTCGATGGACGCATAGCACCTACAAGAACTACCGATTTCCCTCTCTTAGCTGTTAAATCAAGGAAGTAAGCAGTCTCTTCCATCGTATCAGTTCCGTGTGTAACCACTACTGCATCAACGTCATCACTAGATAGAAGCTCATTTATCCGTTTGGCTAATAGCAACCAAACATCTTCATTCATATCTTGCGAACCAATGTTCACAATCTGTTCACCAGTAACATTAGCTATCTCTTTTATTTGAGGAACAGCATCAAGTAAAGTTTCTATAGCTACTTCTCCTGCAGAATAACTTGCTTGTGTAGCTGACTCACCACTTCCAGCAATGGTTCCACCTGTAGCAAGAATATGCACATTGGGTTTCTGTGCACAAACCACAACAGATACACACCATAACGCTACCATCGTTATACTTCTTAGATACTTCTTCATATTTCTTTCTTTTTTAAATTAGATAAAATTCATTCCAAAACGCAATCCTTTAGCAAAATAACCAATTCATTCTCTATTTGTTCACCACTTCGGGGTTAATAAATAACTGATTTTGCTATAATAAAATAAGATTAGGATTGTATAACAAAAAACAAAGGTTAATAGGCTAATAAATAACAATTCCCCACACTGCTATAAAGAGGTGTGAGGAATTATTTATATTAAGTCTACGAATAGATTTAACGGATACTATTCGTTCTTAAACACACCATTTAAATCACTATCAAAATCGAATAAAAAGGTTCATTTGATATAAACTTATAATAGCCATTTACTTATACGAAATAGAAGTCGGGCAAAAAAGTAAAAAAGAAAAGGCAATCGTTTGAAACCAGATAACCCTATTCTAAAATGAGCAAATTGTATCCTGTCAATTTACGAATAATGGGATACGTATCGTATTTACCGTTTATAATAGAAAGCCTCTCAGCAAATCTTAATAATGCAATAGTACTAATTATTAATCACTTATCTACTAAAAATCACAACTATATTTAGAGAACTTTTTTCAAATGGTCTAAGAAATAATCGGCTTGTTCCATTGTTAAACAAAGTGGCGGAAGCAGACGTATAACATGTGCACCTGTTACACCTGTAAATATCTTTTGCTCGAAGAGAAGTTTCCGACGAATCTCCTTGATAGGCTCTTCGAATTCCAAACCAATCATTAATCCCTCTCCACGCACCTCCTTAATTTGAGGAAACTTTTTCAACTCAGCCATTAAATAGCGACCTACTTGTGACGCATTCTCTACCAAGTTTTCCTCTTTGATTACCTCAAGTACAGCCAATGCTGCCGCACAACCCAAATGATTGCCGCCAAAAGTTGTTCCCAACTGCCCAAAAACAGGTTTAAATTGGGGAGCAATTAAAACCCCACCCATAGGGAAACCATTGGCAATACCTTTAGCCACCGTTATCATGTCGGGACGAATATCGGCATATTGATGTGCAAAGAATTTACCACTTCGGCCGTAACCAGACTGAATTTCATCCAAAATAAGTACCGTGTTATTTGCACTACACAAGCCTCTCAAAGCTTGCAAAAATTCAACTGTTGGAATTTGAATTCCCCCAACTCCTAATATGCCTTCTATTATCACTGCACAAACATCCCCTTTTTCTAGTTCTGTTTGAACAGCCTTAATATCATTAAGGGGCAAAAAAGTAACATGACCATTGGCATTGATAGGTGCAATAATGGAAGGATTTGCTGTAGCCTCAACCGCCAATGAGGTACGTCCATGAAAAGCTTGTTGAAAAGCAATAACACGCGTACGGCCGTTATAGAAAGAGGCTAATTTCAAACCATTTTCATTAGCTTCAGCACCACTATTCACTAAAAAAAGTTGATAATCTTCATAACCCGATTGCTCACCTAGCTTAACAGCCAGTTCCTCTTGCAACGAGTTTTTTACCGAATTCGAGTAAAAGCCTAGTTTAGCAACTTGCTCACTAATACGTGAGACATAGCGAGGGTGAGCATGACCAATAGAGATTACGGCATGACCTCCATAGAGGTCTAAATAGGTTGTACCCTTATCATCCCATACTTGGCATCCTTTTCCAGAGGCTATTTCAATATCAAATAGGGGATATACATCATATAGTTTCATTCTTTCTTACGTTTTTTCAAATTAAAAAATATTCTAAACGGGTTAAAGCAAATTATTGCTCTCCGATAAAACTTAATGCCTTTATAAAATCACTTGATTTTCCTATAATAGAATCCATTAGAGAGCAAAGGAGCTTCAATTTAGGTCTGTTTTATTGAGTTTATCGAAGAATCATTAGCTAGCGAAAAGACAAGCCATTTTCAAAAGAGCATCAACAAGGTACTGATTATCAATCGATGTAACAATCCTTTTCTTTTTATCGGACAGCAATAAATGACTTTAAAAGACTCTTATTTAAAACTTCACCCTTGTCGCAGATCATTGCAACAGGGGTGAAATTATTCCAAAAGAACTTTGAGTTACTTTTAGCTATGTCTCAGTTACGCCTCTACACTACTAACTCCACAGCAGTAGGTTGTAGTTGATGATAACGTCTATTTATGAATTGTGACTGCGCTTCACTGAATAACATTTACCACCCAAAGAGAACTCGTATTTAAAAAGCCAATGGCTTTAAATTCAGTCCAACAGTCTCTTCTAAGTTGAACATCAAGTTCATATTGTGTACTGCTTGTCCACTCGCACCTTTCAACAAGTTATCGATGCAAGAGATTATCAATAGCTTGTCACCATGCTTCTCTAAGTGGATAAGACATTTATTCGTATTCACAACTTGCTTTAAATCTAAGTTTTTATCTACGATATGCACAAATGAATCCTCAGCATAGTAAGCCTTATACATCTCTTTCAATACATCCGCCTCCAGTTTAGTCTTTACCACCAAAGTGGCAAAAATACCTCGAGGAAAATCACCTCGATAAGGTAAGAAGTCAATATCTGCCGAAAAACCTCCTTGCAATTGATCCAGCGATTGCTTAATCTCTGCCAAATGTTGGTGCGAAAAAGGTTTGTATATACTCATATTGTTATTTCTCCAACTGAAGTGCGTAGTTGTACTCGGCTTTACTCCTGCACCCGTACTACCCGTTATAGCATTTACTGTGATATCAGTTGTCAGAAGTTTATTTTTAGCCAGTGGCAATAAACCTAGTTCAATACAAGTAGCAAAACAGCCAGGATTGGCTACAAACTGACTCTTACAAATCGCCCGACGATTAAGTTCAGGAAGTCCATAGATAAAAGGATTGTCAGCACTTTTGATGCGATAGTCAGTGGAAAGGTCAATCACTTTCAAATCAGCAGGCAAAGTGTGGCTATCTATAAATTTCTTGGTGTCTCCATGAGCTGTACAGAAGAATAGCAAATCGATACTATCAAGGGGAAGTTCGTTTGTAAAGACCAAATCAATCTCGCCGTAGAGTCCGCTGTGCACATCAGTTACCTTATTCCCAGCATTGCTACTACTATTGATAAATGTAATAATCACATCGGGGTGATTGATAAGCAGGCGAATCAATTCGCCTGCTGTATATCCTGCTCCTCCTATTATTCCTACTTTAATCATCGCTTAAATTTTCTCATCTTTATGGTTTGCATAATAAGCACGAAGCGGTGTAGAAGTTACCTTGATAAATCCTTTAGCCTCTTCTGCAGTCCACCCTTTTTGTGTTTCACCATACTCACCTAGTTTGTTTTTCACTAAATCGTTTTCCGACTCCACCCCTATGGTCGAGAATGAAAGTGGACGAAGCTCCAAAATAGCCGTACCCGTCACATTGCGTTGTGATTCTTCAAGCATCGCTTCAATATCGCGCATTACTGGCTCTAAATATTGACTTTCATGCAAAAACATACCATACCAGTTAGCAACTTGGTCTTTCCAATATTGTTGCCATTTACTCAAGGTATATTTTTCTAAGAACTTGTGAGCACCCATTATAAGCATCGGTGCAGCAGCCTCAAATCCGACCCGCCCTTTAATACCAATAATTGTGTCACCTACGTGCATATCACGACCAATACCATAAGCTGCACCAATCTCTTCTACTTTTAAGATAGCTTGGATAGGATCCTCAAATAGTTCATCGTTTACCGCTTTCAACTCTCCCTTTTCGAAAGTTAATCTCAACTGTTCACTTCCCTCTTTCGTTACCTGTTTCAAATAAGCAGTTTCGGGCAAACCTTGTGCAGAGTCTAATATTTCACCGCCACAGATAGAAGTTCCCCACAAGCCTACATTGTATGAATATTTAAGCTTAGTAAAGTCTGCTGCAAATCCATTGCTATTCAAGTAATCGATCTCTTCTTGACGTGTCAAAGTCATATCACGTGTCAATGTAATAATCTCAACTCCAGGTGCTAACACAAGGAAGGTCATATCGAAACGAATTTGATCATTACCTGCCCCTGTTGAACCGTGTGCGATAGCATCTGCACCAATTTCATTGGCATAGCGTGCGATAGCCATTCCTTGGAAGATACGCTCCGAGCTTACAGAAATAGGGTAAGTACCATTTCGAAGCACATTCCCATAAATCATATATTTCAAACTCTTCTCGTAGTAATCTTTTGTCACATCAATGGTTACATAGCTCACAGCTCCTAGCTTATAGGCATTCTCTTCGTTTATTTTCAACTGTTCTGCACTAAATCCACCTGTATCTGCACAGGCAGCATGAACCTCATATCCTTTTTCCTTAGCAAGATACATTACCGTATATGAAGTATCTAACCCGCCGCTAAATGCGACTACTACTTTTTTCTTCTTTTCCATTTCTATATGATTTTAGATTTTATCTTTTTCGTGCAATGCTGGATTATACAACATTGCGGTACAAATACAGAATTTGCGATTTTTAGCGAGCAATATATTGTGGTTAGTACACCCCTCACACCCTTTCCAAAAGGCATCGTCATCTGTTAATTCATTAAAGGTAACAGGTACATAGCCCAAATCAGAATTCATTTTCATCACAGCAGCTCCACTGGTCAAGCTAAACAGTTTAGCTTTGGGCCAACGCAAACGCGACAAAGCAAATGAAGCTTGCTTAATTCGCCTAGCCAATCCTGTACCTTGGTATTTGGGATGAACAATCAATCCCGAAGTGGCAACATACTGCTTATTACCCCATGATTCAATGTAGGTAAAACCAGCAAACTCATCCCCACAAAGAGCGATAATTGCTTTTCCCTCTCTCATTTTTGTAGCTACATACTCGTGCGTACGCTCGGCAATACCTGACCCTCGTACCTTTGCTGCCTCTCTTATAGTATCTAGTATCTTACTCACATAAACTTCATGTGAGGCATCAGCTACCATCACATCAATCTCTTTAAGCTCCATTCTATTTAACGCTTGGTTAGTTATTGTTTAGTATATATTAGGTATTACCAACGAAAGTGCTAGTTTCACCTCTCCTTTGGAACACCCCTCACGGATAACAAGCATAATGGTATCATCGCCTGCAATTGTTCCTAATATCTCTTCAAAATCTTTACTATCTATATCGTAAGCTAAGCTACTAGCATAGCCTGGTCGTGTTTTAATTACAGCTAAATTCACTGAAAACTCAATAGAGACAAAACCATTGTGCATCAAAAGCTCTCGAGAAGAGTGAGACTCAGTCATACGTTTGTACATCGTATTATTAGGCAATACGTATACATAGTTTCCATTCATACTAGCTGCTTTGGCTACTTTAAGTTGTTTTAAATCGCGAGAAAGCGTAGCTTGGGTCAATGTATATCCATCTTTAGCTAACTCTTGCAACAACTCTTCCTGGCTTCCTATCTCTTTGCTCGAAATGATGATTTTAATGGCATCAAGTCTGCTATTCTTACTTTTCATGGTGTATAATTATTCTAATATGCTCGACAAAATTAGCCTTTTATTTTCAATTAATATGCAATAATAGTAGCTTTTTTCTGTATATATGCAGAAAACCCTCAAAAAAAAGCATTCTAAACACTCTTTTTTGCATATATTATCCATTTAGCAACTCTTACACAACCTCCCACCTATATAAATTAACATGCCCTACAGATGCTGGGATTCCAATGCTAAAAGTTTCTTTTTAAGCTCTACTCCTGCTACATACCCAGTAAGTTTTCCAGCACTTCCTATCACTCGGTGACAAGGAACAACTATTAGCAGTGGGTTTTTCCGATTGGCAGCTCCTACAGCACGAGCTGCGTTAGGTACTCCCAATGCAATAGCCACCTCCTTGTAGCTACAAGTTTTACCATAAGGGATTTTACACAATTCGGCCCATACCCGCTTTTGAAAAAGAGTACCTTCTCCTTGATAATCAAAACTAAAAGTAGTTCGAACTCCTAACAGATAATCTTCCAACTCTGCAGCAACTTGATTTGTCAATTTTGTGGGTCTATTGATATACTCTTCATGCAATTGGCTTGCCATACAAACTGCTGTAATAATCTCCCCATCCTGCTTAACAGCAACAACTCCTATACTGAGGGTATAAAAAGCCCAATTCTCATTTTCATCCATAACATCTATCTTTTTGCAAGCATACAATTATTCCAATCAAAACAAATATAATATTGCTCCGAAATTAATGGTACAACTCAATAAACAACCTATCAACGTATTTGTTCCATTGAGCAACCAACAGCTACTCTTTAAAGCAACTGTTTTAACATCAAATTCATATGCTAATAACCATCACTGCACACAACAAAATATAGAAACAGTATGGTTTATAGCTCTCAAATAGCAAAGTCTAGCGTACAATCCGCATTATATACTTAGAACAGTTATAATTCAGGCAAATTATAGAAGTGATATTTAGCAAACCCTACTTAGTCTGATTGCTACAACAGAAACAAAGTCCACGGGGGGGGGCAAAAACACTCCCCATTCACCATATCATACAGCAGTATAAACAGTGAATGAGGAGGTAGAAAAATGCCTTTAAAAAAGAGTTCTCTATTTTAGGCAATATCTAAAAAGAGCAATACGCCCTTCGGGTCATAATACGTATCTAAATGTGTTAGACTTCAAAACATCAGTAATGCGTAATCCAAGCAAACTATTTTAAAAAGAGAGAAACCCCATAAAGGTAAACCACTGCTGCTGGAATAGCTAAAATAGCACTATCGAATCGGTCTAATATACCACCGTGCCCAGGTAATATCGTACCTGAATCTTTTATCCCAAGCTGACGCTTAAAAAGAGATTCCGACAAATCACCCCAAGTACCTATTACGACAATGGTAATAGCCAATCCAATCCATACACCTACAGATAAAAAAGGAAAGAAATAACCCATTACACAAGCTGCTACGATCGAGAAAAAAGCACCTCCAATAGAACCTTCCCATGACTTTTTGGGTGAAATACGTTCAAATAAACGATGCTTCCCAAACAACATACCGGTACAATAAGCACCAGTATCATTCACCCAATTGAATATAAATATTGAAAGAGGTAATATGGCGTTGTAGTGTACCTCTCCATCTGTAAAATCAGAATGAAAAGCCAACACATTGAGTAGAGCAAAAGGCAATGCAATATAGAGCTGTGTAAGCATAGCATATGCCCAATTATGAATTGGATTTTCACGCTTTAAGTAGAGTTCACTTATCATTATATAGATAAGAATTAATAGATAAGGAATAAAAATCCTTGTACTCTCAGAGTTAACTCCATTATAGAAGAAACTTAAGAATAAGAAGAGAGCACCAGCCATAGCAGCAGTTGTATTAACACAAACTCCCTCTTGTCGATTAACCAGCTGGCAAAATTCCCGAATAGCTAATAGACTAATCAGCACAAAGAGTAGCGCAAAAGAGAGAGGACCTCCTAATATTGAGCCAATCAACGTAGCAACAAAGAAGAGCCCTGTTATGGCTCTTTGCAGAAAATTTTTCATAATGTATATGCTATAAATTAAAAGCCACACAAAACATTTTTCTCTACCTCCCTTTGAAAGTAGTCAAAAGCCCCGTGTGGCAAAAAGCTATGAGTTTACAACCGGCTCTTCAGTCTCTACTTCAGAAACAGCTTCAGCAGTTGTCTTTTCTTCTTGAATTTGAACTTTTGGATTATCTGCCATAATCTCTTCCGAGCGTGAAGCCCATGGACGCTTACCAAAAATACGCTCCATATCTTCTACAAAGATAACCTCCTTCTGAACCAACAACTCAGCCAATTGATTATGCCCCTCTTGTTTTTCAAACAAAATATGTTTGGCACGTTCATATTGACCATGAATCATCTTTTTAACCTCTTCGTCTATCAATTCAGCAGTGCGTTCGCTATAAGGTTTATTGAAGCTATACTCATCGTTACTGTAATAGCAAAGATTAGGAAGTTTATCACTCATACCTGCATAGGCTATCATACCGTACGATTGTTTCGTAACACGTTCTAAGTCATTCATCGCACCCGTTGATATATGCCCTGCAAAAAGTTCTTCGGCAGCACGCCCTCCCAATGTGGCACACATTTCATCCAACATCTGCTCTTTGGTTGTAATTTGTCTCTCCTCAGGCAGATACCAAGCAGCTCCTAACGCCCTACCACGAGGTACAATAGTCACCTTTATTAAGGGGTTAGCATGTTCTAAGAACCAAGAAAGAGTCGCGTGTCCTGCTTCATGCAGCGCAATGGTCTTTTTCTCACCCGCAGTCATTATCTTTGTTTTCTTCTCCAAACCTCCAATAATACGATCGACTGCATCTAGAAAATCTTGTTTCTCAACTGCACTCTTTCCGTGACGAGCCGCAATAAGTGCCGCCTCATTACAGACATTGGCTATATCTGCTCCACTAAAACCAGGTGTTTGTCTAGCCAACAAATCCACATCCACTGTACTTCCCAGTTTCAAAGGTTTTAGATGAACACCAAAGACCTCAATTCGCTCATTCAAGTCAGGTAAATCAACATGAATTTGTCTATCAAAACGACCCGCGCGGAGCAAAGCTTTGTCAAGAATATCAACGCGGTTTGTAGCTGCTAATATAATAACACCACTATTCGATCCAAATCCATCCATTTCGGTCAATAGCTGATTAAGTGTATTTTCACGTTCATCGCTTCCACCACCCATGTTGGCATTCTTACCACGCGCACGTCCTACCGCATCAATTTCGTCAATGAATATGATACAAGGTGCTTTCTCTTTGGCTTGACGAAACAGGTCACGAACACGCGAAGCACCTACTCCAACAAACATTTCCACAAAATCGGAACCCGACAAAGAGAAAAAAGGCACATCTGCTTCACCCGCTACTGCCTTTGCCAACAATGTCTTTCCTGTTCCGGGAGGGCCTACAAGCAATGCACCCTTGGGTATTTTACCACCTAAATCGGTATATTTCTGAGGTTGTTTTAAAAACTCAACAATCTCTTCTACCTCCTGTTTTGCACCTGCTAATCCCGCTACGTCCGAGAAAGTAACACGAATGCCACTACCCTTTTCATAAACCTGCGCTTTACTTTTTCCAACATTAAATGGATTGGCACCACCTGACGATCCACCACCCATTCTGCGCGTTATGAACATAAAGAGACCAACAAGGAAAAGTATAGGAAGAATATTCCAAAAAATGGCACTTAAATAGTCGTGCTTTTTATCATAACTAACGGCACCTGTAAAGTTACCTTGCTCTTCCGATTTCTCTAAAAACTTATCGACACTCTCTAAAGAACCCACCTCAACAAGCAAAGCAGGACTACGTCCCACCTTAGAGGCATCTTCTTTAAAGACCTCTTTTACAAATTCTGGTTTTATATAGAGTTCTAGCGTATTATCATCATAGGCCACGATTTTATCCACATAGCCTTTGGTCACCATCTCTTTAAACTCCGAATAGGTTGCGTTCTTTTTCACATCTCCCTCTCCATTTGAAATCCAAAGAAAGGCTAATACACCAAAGATTAGGATATATAACCAGCTAAGACTAAAGCGTGGCATACTCATTTTAGGTTTGTTTTTATTCTCACTCATCTCATTTTCGACATTTTAGGAATTAATCTAAGTTAGGTATTTCTACTAATTTTGCATCTGTCCACAGATTCTCTAAGTTGTAAAATTCACGAGGCTCTGGCAAAAAGATGTGTACCATCACATCACTGTAATCCATAGCCACCCATTGTGCATTTTGCAGCCCATCTACAGCTGTAGCCTTTTGACCCATTTCAATACGCACGTACTCTTTTACAGAATCGACAAGGGCAGCTACCTGAACGGGTGAGTTTCCTTGACAAATCACCAAGTAATTACAAATAGTATCCTTGATAGAGGTAAGGTCAGCAATCACAATCTCCCTCCCTTTTTTCTCTTGAATCGCTTCGACTATTTTTTGCACTAATGCTTTTGTTTCATCCATCTTGATTTGATTCTTATCTTCTTTTTTAATATTTCTTTTTTTATATGTACAAATTCACTCTCAAACTACAAATATACTTCCTTTTCTTAGTAAGAACCAAAAAACATCTCGTTTTCTTGCTAGTTATATTATTTTAAGCTCGATTATTTACCTTCTCTCTTTTTCATCAAATAACAACATCAAGTTCGAGTCTGCAATTACTTTAACAAAAGAAGAGGTTGCATACTCGTTAAAATTATATTATTTTTGCGAGAAATTAGCTGAAACAAAAAAAATGCCTAATTCAACAATATGGAATATCCCTTATGATTTAGTCAGATGGTTGCCACTTTATTCCTTTATATAAAAGTTGGAATAGTTAAGCGTCGTTGGCTAATTTAATGGGAAGGCTATTTACAAACACATTCAGAGGCATCCTTTCTAAACTTTTTTAATAACCTTATTAACAAGACTTTAAAATACCATTTGATTAAAAAAGCCTTTAGATATCGCAAACATTTATAACCCTAAAACAATAGACAAATGAAAAAAATCAATTCTCTATGCTGTACCCTTCTTTTACTTTTAGCAGGTGCAGCAAGTGCGACAGCACAAAGTAAGGTACTAACATTTAATGCCAACAAAAAGTTTAAAATTGTACAATTTACAGATGTTCATTGGGTACCTAACAATCCCGCATCAGAAGAGGCAGCCGAGCGTATGAATGAAATTCTTGATGCAGAAAAACCAGATTTAGTTATATACACAGGAGACCTTATCTTTGCTAAGCCTGCTTCAGAAGGTCTAGATAGAGCATTGGAGCCAGCCATCTCTCGCAACATTCCTTTTGCTGTTACCTGGGGAAACCACGATGACGAACAAGATATGACTCGTGCCCAACTAACAGCCTATGTACAAAAGAAACCGGGAAATCTGACAAGTACAGTAGAAGGTATTCACGGAATAACCAATTATATGTTACCTATAAAAAGCAGCAACGGAAAGAAAAATGCCGCTGCACTTTATGTTCTAGATAGCGGAAACTACTCTCCAACAGAACAAGCAAGAGGATACGATTGGATACGTCGAAGCCAAATAGAGTGGTATTGTGAAACAAGCAAAAAGCTCACTGCTCAGAATGAAGATAAGCCCCTACCCGCTCTAGCTTTCTTCCACATCGCTCTACCCGAATACAATGAAGCTGCACAAGACGAAGGGGCACACCTTGTAGGTACACGCCGTGAAAAAGCTTGCGCACCTGCCATCAACACGGGTCTGTTTGCAGAAATGCTACAAGCAGGAGATGTTATGGGAGTATTTGTTGGACACGACCACGTAAATGACTATGCTGTAGACTGGAGAGAAATTTTGTTATGCTTCGGCCGTTATACAGGTGGGAACACGGTTTACAATGACATTCCTGGTGGAAACGGAGCCCGCATTATTGAATTAACTGAAGGAGAACGTGGCTTTAAAAGCTGGATTCGGATCAAAGGAGGAAAAATCATTAATGACATTACCTATCCTGCCGATTTCGCACGTAAAAAAGGTGAATAAGAACTCTTCTAAAATCATGTCACCATGCTGATATTTATTTCGTGTGCCAAAACTATGGGACAGAGTAGAGAGATTGAACTTCCCCTACAAACGACTCCTCTTTTCCAAAGAGAAGCCAATGAAAATGCACTTGAAATAGTACAGTATAACGTAGAAGAGTTGGGGCAGATGTTGAAGGTAAATAGAGAGATAGCCTTGGAGAACTTCCAACGTTATCAAACATTCCATTCACCCGACAATGCAGCTACTGCTGCAATCTGCTCCTACACAGGAGCTGTTTTCAAGCAACTAAACCCGAGTGATTTCACCACTGAAGAGCTTCTTTATGCACAGAATCATCTACGCATCAGTTCTTTCCTGTATGGTATATTGCGTCCACTTGACCTCATAAAGCTCTATCGCTTAGAGGGAAATGTAACTCTACCAAACAGAAAAGGAGAAACAATGTTCCACTATTGGCGTCCATTGCTGACCGATCTTTTTATCTCAGAGATAAAAAGTCAAGGAGGAATACTCCTCAACCTAGCCAGTAATGAGATGAAATCTCTTTTTGAGTGGAAGAGAGTAGAAGCAGCAGTTCGGATCATCACTCCAGAATTTCAAGTTTGGAAAAATGGGAAACTGAAGACCATTGTTATTTATACCAAAAAGTGCAGAGGTGAGATGGCACGGTTTATTCTAAAAAATCAGCTAACCACTCCCGATGCTTTGGCCCATTTTGAGTGGGAAGGATTTAAACTAGATGAGAGTAGAAGTAGCGAGAACCAACTTCTCTTCACAATGGAATAACAAGAAAATCCCATTGCCTTCTTTTTCACAACTAAAAAAGCCGTTTTTAGCACTTAACAGTTAGCTAAAAACGGCTTTTCTTATTGCGTTAGATTGAATACTAACGGCAAGGTGTCTCACCCGTATGAGTGTACTTATCTTTTTCTTCGCAATTCACGACCTTCAAAAGCAGATATAGAGGCAATCCACTCCTCCTCTAACGGCTTACTCTCTCGCTTCTCCAAATCAAAAGCTACCATGACCGAATTACAGATGCATTTCACCTCTTGGGTTGAAACATCAATAACTCGCTGTGAAAGTCGGAAACTCTTTGTTCCTATTTCCGTAATGGCTGTTTGTACAGCAATTGGCTCAATGCCATAAATTTGAGAAACAAAATTGGCCTCAATATGGACTACTACAATGCCATCCTTCTCCCAATCAAGCCCAGGACATACCTTTGTAAAGTACTCTGTTTTTCCTAGATCGTAAAAAGAGAAATAGACCGTGTTATTAACGTGACCAAACTTATCAACATCGTTAAATCGCAGTTGGATGGGCACTGTATGGTTGTATTGAATTTCTTCCATTCGTTTCTTGCTGTTTTAATTAGATACAAAGATAATCCCCACAATCCCTTCTAATCCCCATCTAGGGAATAAAATTGCAAGAATCACTCAAGAGACTCATTTCACTACAGTACCCCTTTACTTGAAGGTACCTCAAAACGATATAAATCTTGGCGAACCGCCATCTTCAATGAGCGAGCTAAAGCTTTGAAGATTCCCTCAATCTTGTGATGTTCATTCTCACCTTCTGCTCTTACATGAAGATTCATTCGTGCACCATCACTTAATGATTTAAAGAAGTGCATAAACATCTCCGTTGGCATATCTCCAATCTTTTCACGCTTGAAGGTCGTCTCCCAAACTAACCAAGGGCGCCCCCCAAAATCGAGTGCCACTTGACACAAACAGTCATCCATAGGAAGGCAATATCCATAACGTTCAATTCCTCGTTTACTACCCAAGGCCTTATTTAAACACTCACCCAACGCAAGAGCAGTATCCTCTATGGTATGATGTTCATCCACATTTAGATCACCCTTTACTTGGATGGTTAGGTCTATTCCACCATGTTTAGCTATCTGCTCCAACATATGATCAAAAAAACCTAGTCCTGTTGAGATGCTACACGATCCTTTTCCATCAACCTTTACCGATACATAGATATCCGTTTCGTTTGTGGTACGTCTCACCTCAGCCGTACGTTCACCTGCCACAAGAAATTCAGTAACTTTATCCCAATCTGTTGTAGCTAGTGCACAATAAGACTCCAGTCCATGCTCAACCAATAGAGAGGTGTCAGGCTGTAGGAAGATGGCTTTACACCCTAGATTTTTAGCAAGTTCAACATCTGTTGCACGATCGCCTATAACAAAACTAGTTGCCATATCATACTTTGCAGGGTCTAGGTAGTGTGTGAGTAAGCCTGTACGAGGCTTGCGTGTAGGTGCATTCTCACTCGGAAAACTACGATCAATAAGTACCTCTTTAAACTCTATACCTTCGCCTGCTAGGGTATTCATCATCAAGTTATGAACAGGCCAAAAAGTATCTTCAGGAAAAGAGCTAGTTCCTAATCCATCCTGATTTGTGACCATCACAAAATCAAAATCAAGTGTACGCTGCACAAACTCAAGGTTACGAAGTACCTTTGGGTAAAATTGCAATTTTTCATACGAATCGAGTTGATAATCAATGGGGGGTTCAATAACGATCGTTCCGTCACGATCTATAAATAGTACACTTTTCATATATTCTTCTTTTATTTCACTCTTTCAATTCTAACTAATCAGTGAGCTCTTTTAAGGCTACAGTATTCTCTATTTCTACACCTCCTTACTCTGTGGGAGAGTAGCAAGTTCCATTTAAGTAAGGCCAAAGATATTCTTGGGTACAAGACCAATCTGTTTCATCTAAGGGATACTCTTTCGACCTCCTGATAACCTCCTGCAAATAAAACAGCAGAAGGCAAATGGTTCACAATCGTGTGGGCACCCCTAAGGAATGCCCACACGACTAGAAGTTATCAACCTTTACTTATAAGGAGAACTCTTTATGGCTTCTAGCAAACGATCATTCTCCTGAGCAGTACCAATGGTTATGCGTAGGCAGTTATAGCAAAGCGATACAGTCGTACGATTGCGAACGATAATCCCTTTCCCAACCAAGTAGTCATAAACTCCTTTGGCATCCGACACCTTGGCAAGAAAGAAGTTGGCATCTGTAGGATATACCCTTTCACAGCAAGACAGTTCATCAAAAGCAGCAACCAACCGTTTACGCTCTTCTAGTAATGTCTCAACCCAACTCTCCACTTGTTCCGAGTTATCCAATATACGAAGTGCTTCTTCCTGAGTAAGAAGATTTACATTGTAGGGGTATTTAATTTTGTTGAGAATTGCAATGATTTCAGGCGATGCAAATGCCATCCCCAAGCGAATAGCCGCACATCCCCACGCCTTAGAAAAGGTTTGTAGTACAACCAAGTTCGGATATTGCTTAAGCAGAGTAAGCCAAGACTCTTCAGGTGAAAAATCTATATAAGCCTCATCCACCACTACCAATCCTTCAAATTCATTGATTACCTTCTCTATCTCAACAGACTGCAGCGAGTTCCCTGTAGGATTATTGGGTGAGCAGAGGAAAATCAACTTGGTCTGTTCATCGGTGGCAGCCAATAAATCGGCTGCCTTGAATTGATAATTTTCATCGAGCAGCACTTTGCGGTATGCCACATTGTTTACATCGGCACACACTTGATACATACCATAAGTAGGGTCGATAGCCACTACATTATCAATGGCAGGTTCACAGAAAGCCCGAAAAAGTAAATCGATTGCTTCATCACTACCATTTCCCAAAAAGATTGATGCAGCAGGAAGAGCCTTTTTTTCTGATATTCGTTGCTTTACCAGCTGTTGCAATGGATCGGGATAGCGATTGTAGGGAGAGTGGTAGGGATTTTCATTGGCATCAAGAAAAACAGATGCCTCTACCCCACTGTACTCATCACGTGCAGAAGAGTAGGGTTTGAGTGCCCACACATTGGGGCGTGTTAATTGCTGCAAAGTTTTCATTGTCTTACCTCCTTTAACCGAACAGTTACCGCCTCTTTATGCGACTGCAACTCTTCATTTTTAGCCATCACTTCAATGGCTGGTCCTATTAAGCAAATACCCTCGGATGTTATCTCCTGAAAAGTTATTTTTCGGATAAAACTATCTAAGTTCACGCCACTATAAGATTTTGCATACCCATTGGTAGGTAGTGTATGATTGGTACCCGAAGCATAATCACCCGCACTCTCGGGCGTATAGGCTCCTAAAAAGACCGAACCTGCTTGAGTTATCTGCTCAGCTATTTCCATATAATTGGCCGTTTGGATGATCAAGTGTTCGGGTGCATAAGCATTAGAAAAAGCAACAGCCTCTTCTAAACTCTCCAATAAAATCAGTTGACTATGTTCCAAAGCCTTTTGAGCAATTTCCCAACGAGGCAACAGCGCCAATTGACGTTGTACTTCATAAGTCACCTCTTTTAAAAGTTTGGGAGAGGTTGTCACTAAAATAGCTTGGCTATCAACCCCGTGTTCCGCTTGCGATAACAAATCGGCTGCTACAAAATCGGGACGAGCTGTATCATCTGCCAGCACCAACACTTCCGATGGTCCTGCAGGCATATCAATAGCAACCCCTAATTGAGTCACTTGTTGCTTGGCTTCCGTCACATATTGGTTACCTGGACCAAAAATCTTATGAACAGCAGGAACACTCTCTGTTCCAAATGCCATCGCACCAATGGCCTGAACCCCTCCTACCTTAAAGATTTTGCTAACCCCAGCTAGTTGAGCCGCATAAAGAATAGCAGGATGTACCTTGCCCTCCTTATTGGGTGGTGTACAAAGTACAATCTCCTTGCAACCAGCTATTTGAGCGGGGATAGCTAGCATCAACACAGTCGAAAAGAGTGGCGCACTACCTCCAGGTATGTAAAGTCCTACTTTCTCAATCGCCACAGCTTTTTGCCAACAAGTAACCCCTGGCATAGTCTCTATCTTCTCTGTTTTGAACTGCTGCGCTTTGTGAAAGGTATAGATATTCTTCTGTGCCAACATCATAGCTGCTTTCAAATCAATAGGCACCTGTTTTTCTGCCTCCTTCATCTCGTCAGAAGTTACCCATAGCGACTCCAATGCGACACCATCAAATTGCTCCCCATATCGCTTTACTGCCACATCTCCTTCGAGACGAACAGCATTCAACACATTGGCCACCACCGTTTTCAAGGTTGCAGTCTGTATCGTGGGTCGAAGCATCAATTCGCTCCAAACCTCTTTGGTAGGATATTCTATCGCTTTCATATTACGGAATCATCTTTTCAATGGGAAGTACTAAAATACCCTCTGCACCCAATGCTTTGAGCTTACCGATAATTTCCCAAAAACGTTTTTGATCGAGTACCGTATGAACTGAACTCCACCCCTCTTTAGCAAGTGGCATAACAGTAGGACTCTTCATACCCGGCAACACATCGATTATTTCATCCAAATGTTCAGTCGGTACATTCATTAGCACATACTTTTTATCCTCTGCATTTTTAACCGATTCAATGCGAAAGAGTAGCTCTTCCAAAATAGCTTGCTTCTCTGAAGTGAGTTCCTTATTGGCTATCAAAAGCGCCTCACACTTCATTACTACCTCTACCTCTTTCAAACGGTTGCTCACCAATGTAGAGCCCGAACTTACTATATCAAAGATAGCGTCGGCTAGGTTAATACTAGGTGCAATCTCTACAGAACCTGTTATAACATGTATTTGTGCAGCTACATCGTGTTGCTTCATAAAATTGGATAAAATAACAGGGTATGAGGTTGCTATTTTTTTTCCATGAAACCATTTAACACCGGGATAATCCACATCTTTAGGGATAGCAAGAGAGAGGCGACATTTACTAAAGCCCAATCGTTTGACGATGGTTGCATCTTCCTCTTTTTCTAAGAATTCGTTTTCACCCACAATTCCAATATCAGCCACACCACTCGCCACAGATTGTGGAATATCATCGTCGCGTAAAAAAAGAACTTCAATGGGAAAGTTAGATGATTGAATCAATAAAATTCGTTTAGAAGAAGATACTTTGATATCTGCTTCATGCAATAGGCACATCGTTTCTTCAAACAAGCGACCTTTGGATTGTACGGCAATTCTAAGCATATGTTTATTTTTTTAGTTCGTTACAAAACAAAAAAAGACCTACCAAAACAAACTGGTAAGCCTTTGTATAATAAGTACTACATACAAGTCACTGCCCACCGAGTTATTCGTTAGGGTAATGGTGATGAAGTGTAGTTATTGTAATCATATATACTATAATTTGCAACAAAAGTATACATTCCAACAAATAAAACAAATTAAAACCCTACTTTTTTTGATGAGCTCTATCTTAAAACAGATTGAAGAAACGGAAGTAAGAAGAAAAGAAAGAACTATCACTGACATTCTTTATCCTATCAACCCTTTAAACCAGCTATACTAAAATCACGATACACACAAAAGGTAAATAAACGACACCACATGATTGCCTAACAGAGAGTCAGGAAGCGATTAAACATTCTTTTGCATATTCGTAACAATTTAATAGCCAGGTAATTATATCGAATTTAACAGAAATTCTATTTTCAAGAGAGAAGGGGTATAGAAAAGAACACCTTTATTTTCTATACCTTTGCAACCAAATTATAAATTAAACCCGAATCGTATGAGATCAAAATTAATGACGCTAGTGATGCTTCTTTTCACGTTAACCACTACACTTTCTGCACAACAAGTAGGCCGATGGGAGGTCCTAGGTGAAAAAACTGTAAATTTTAAAACAGAAAAGGATGTAATCAAATGCGGTCAAAAAGGAACCTTTACGCGCTTAAAGATTCGAGTAGACAATGCTCCTGTAGAGTTTGAACGCATCTTTTTAGAGTATGGAAATGGTGAGAAACAAGAAATCCGCATCAGACAACGAATTTCAGCAGGTGGTGAATCAAGAGAAATTGACTTGAAAGGTAACCGCAGAAATATCAAGAACATCACTTTCTACTATAGCACTGATAAAAAGAAGGGCAACTCTCGTGGAAAAGCAAAGGTATCTGTTTGGGGTAGACATTAATCCCCTGTTACAAATAACGATGGTTCGTTTCAACTAAAACAGAACTTCATTAACGTATAAATGGCTCAACCTTTTAAAATTTTAAAAGGTTGAGCCATTTGTTTATATCTATAATCGACTCTCCCCTACCTACTCTCCCTAAAACAAAAGATCAAAAGTAGCTTCAATGCTTCACAATAGCTGATAATTAACAAGTTACGGTGAAGGAAAGGGTATATAATCTTCACCAAACCTTCAGCAACTATTTCTATTGGGCAGAATGCATAAAATGAGAATGGTCATAGTTCTCTTTTATTCACTCCACACCGGAAAATTTAGAAGAACAATTGTATTCTTTATAGACAAAAGGTAGTAATTAATATTGTCGAACGCAACGTATGGGGTGGCCCATTGCTTGGGAAAACTCATTTTCCGGATATAGACTAGATTGGGTGAAGGCCAAAGTAATCCCTGTTTCACCGGATAGTGAATTCGACCAATAACCTGCGCCCTCTCCCCTGGCAGCAAGAGTGCCTTCGTTTTTACTTCGATAGCCTGCGGCAGGGAAAAACTCTCCACCTATACCTGAGTCTGTAGCTTCAGGACCTATGTAATAACCGTAGGTATCATTAAACTTTGTCCAAGTAGAATGTGTCTGAGCATACGCGATATTTTCCTCTTTACTTGGCAAACGCCATGTACCATTATCAACTTTATTCTTGTCGAAATCATTCTGGGTTAAACCTACAAGGCGACATGGATCACCCTGACCTCGTCTAATATTATCCAAGGTTTGAGTAGGAAAAGAGGAGCCTACTGTCCAATCTGCCTTCCAAGCAGTGATAGGCGAACCAGTTGGGTTAAATAGAACATTTGAAGAGGTTGCACCAGCATTGCCATCCCACGCAATAACGGACCCGAATTGGAAATAGGCAGCATAATCATTTGGGTCGTATGTAATCGCTAGTATCCCATCCTTAACCGTAAGACGTGGACTTCCTTTAATGAACCTAGCCGTAAAAGACTCAGTATTCACCGCAGAAGATGAATTGATATATAACACGGAGCCATTAACATAAATATCTCCAGATGTTTCTATTACCTGCACCCCTTTTTTGTCATACCAACCAGCAAACGTGTACTCACCATTTGCCGTTGCAGTAGAAGAGATTTTAACACCGTCTGTAGCACTACCACTCGTTGGGTAAACTGTTCCACCCTTCTCTGAATTGAACGTTACCGTGTAAAGAGGAAGAAACTCAGCTTTAAATGTCTTATTGTGCACTGCTAGGGAAGAGATAACAGTTAATTTCAGACCATCTTGTGATACATAAAAATCTGAAGATTCTTCAGTCTTTGTTATGGGCTTATTATCATAATCATACCATATAACCGCATAGCCACCTTTTGGTGTTGCAGTAGAAATAATCTTTTCGCTGACTGCAGCGCTGTCAACAGTCAGATCAATCGTACCATCGCCAGTTGGAGTACACTCGAAATTTACGGTATAAAAGAATTTTGAGAATCGTGCCTGATAGGATTTCTTTTCAATAGCCTGAGTTAATTTGACTTTCAATGTATTCTTATCAATCGTATAATTATCACCGTCAACGATTTTTTGTTCTCCATCGTACCATCCTTCGAGTTTATAATCCGTTTCGGGTATGGCTACGGATGAGAGGGTACTTCCCTCATCTGCGACATTAATGCCCTCTGGTGTTACTTTTCCGTTACCGCCAGAGCTAAATGAAATTGTAATTTTCTCTACTGGAGTCACCGGATTCTCTGGAAGATTCTCCTTTGAGCAACTATTCAGTGCCAAAAATGCTGAAAGAACCAGCAATACTGAGTTGAAAAATTTAATTGACTTAAGCATAACAACTTGAATTTAATGAATTATAACAA
Source organism: Phocaeicola sp. (assembly GCA_051658485.1). Taxonomy (GTDB): domain Bacteria; phylum Bacteroidota; class Bacteroidia; order Bacteroidales; family Bacteroidaceae; genus Phocaeicola. The sequence goes on along the minus strand of JBOFMR010000055.1, from coordinate 13,607 downwards.
ATTCGGCGCAAGAACGCCACCTAAAGAAAAAGTAGATTATAGATAGATGCTATCCCGTACATCTAGAGTGATAAGCAGTGAGATTTTCGGTTGTTGATCTAGCAAAAAACACACTCTAATTGCATCACATAAGGATTCTATTTTAAGTCCGCAACCTTTTTTGTAAATAGCACAATACAGATAGTTATAGGGAAAACTTCTCACTCAAATGGGTGAAAGAAAATCTCAATAATAACCTGAGCTATAAGATATTACAAAAAAAACACTTGCGAATATTAGATTATAATTTAGATAAGTCAAAAGAGAAGATCTGCATATAACTATTCGAAATAAGTCCAGTGCTATATCAAGTTCTGTGTCGGATAAACATAATCTTGTAACTCATCGCTAATATACTTCTTTTATTTACACAGAGATAAGAAAAATCTATGTTTTAATATAATGTTGATATCTTTTAATTTTCATTCCGCTTCATTACCTATTTTAGTAAAAAAAATCACAAAAAACATATTACCCAAAAGTCAATTATTAAAACTATAACTAATGATTTAAAGGGTGTAAAACAGCTTGTACACTGATATTTTAGATAAAAAACTAACTACGGATATGGAATTGCAATTAAACAATAAAGAAGAGAGTGCTCGTTCTAGTCTAATCAGAATATATAGATATAAAAGAGGCTGACTCCCATGGGGATAGAGCCAGGCAAGAAAAGTGTGCAAAGATAAAGAGTAGAGATAGGTGTCCTAAACTCGGGTAATTAAAACACTCATTTACACGACCAAAACCCTAGAAGAGTACCACTACAGATAGGTCAGATCACGAAAATAAAGGGAGTATTCCCTACAGATATTCCCTTGGAAAAGTTTATCTATCTAGCCCATAAAATATACGGAAAAAGTAGACTATTAACCATTTGGCATTGCCCCTAGCCGCTAGAACTCTCCCCTATTAGTGATTTATAGAGAAGAATGCTTGACGCAGTTTATGCTACACTCCTTAAAATAGAATTCCCTTTTACTCAGCTAGTAACCGAACTTCCAATATGCGAGAAGTTGGATCCGATTCTCCTCTCTCTATTCTCACTTCCAGTTCCTCTCTACGCCGCAAATCCATTGGTAATTCAAATCGTTGCGAAACTCGTCCCCATGCAGAAGAGGCTATCCTCCCAATAAACTCTCCATTCACTAAAAGGTGTGCATCACGATCTTTATCAGCCAAATAATCGATTTGAACATGCGTAATCAAACGATTATTCCTACGCAACTGATAACTAAAAAAGCGATGCGTTTCACGCCAATGCACCCCATTTTCAGAACCTGTATGACAATTCTCCATTGCAATAAAGTGATCACTTTCAGGTTGCTGTTCACCACACACAACCTTATCAACTGTCATCGCATTCAAAACAGAACGAGCTTGCTCAGCAATTGCCCACTCTGCCTGTTTTTGTTTCAATTCATCTTCAGTTACTAGAGGAAAATAAACCATATAGCGACACTCGTGGAGTTCGTAAAAGGGAACTAACTCTATATTTTCAAAATGACTCAGAGAGAGACCTTTCAAAACAAAAGTCAATGGCTTATTGGCCACTGGCGTTAAATGATTGACTATGGTCTCCCTCTCACCCACTAAAATAGGAAGTTGATGAGCTGGCAACTGTGGACCGTTTGCAATGTGACCACCACGACTATCATCGGCATACAATCCTATTTGGTCTTGCTTGCCCAAAGAAGCAGCTAAAACAATGGGACCATAAAGAAATGAGTAGTGAGCTGCTCCATCGGGAGTTGCTTCAGCACGCAAATGCATTGGCATCTCTAGGCGAACACAATCCCCTCTCCTCCAAGTACGGTTTACAGCAACATAACCCTCTTTCACCGACAAAGGTGCAGATTGACCATTAATAGTTAAGCGAAGTTCTTCACGTTTCGCCCAATCAGGAAGGCGTAAATATAGCTCAAATTGAGTTGCCCTCTTTGCCCCTGTTATCACTATTTCAGTAGCCGCCTCTTCAGGAAAACGATTTTGTTGCTCAATAGAGATCTCCTCTTCTTTCCACTCTAGCGTAGAGGGAATAAAGAGATTTACGTACACTCTCTTCTCCTTTTTTCCATAAATCATCTCACCGTAACGAGCATGATTCTCCAATCCCGAACCCACACAACACCAAAAGCTCGTTTGTGGTTGCGAATAGACACGGTAATGGCCCGGCCTCATTGGGGTAAAGTAGACAAAGCCCCCTTGAATAGGATTTATGGTTGATAAAATATGGTTGTACAATGCTCGCTCATAATAATCTAAATAGGATGCATCCCCACGAGTTTCATACAACATCTTAGTAAGTCGAAGCATATTATAGGTATTGCACGTTTCAGGACCTTGTTCACTTTCAAGCATCGAACAGAAATCATTGGCCGGATGAAAGTGCTCACGTACACTATTTCCACCAATCGTTATCGTACGATGCTTAATAACCGTCTCCCAGAAGAAGTTAGAGGCCTCATCCCAAGCTTGGTTTCCCTCCACATCAGCAACTCGTTTAAATCCGATAACCTTTGGAATCTGTGTATTAGCATGCATACCCGTTAGAACATCTTCATTGCGCAAGAGTGGTTGTAAAATTGCTTGATGAGAAAATTGATGAGCCAACTTTAAATAGCGATCCTCCCCAGTAAGAGCAGCTACATCAGCAAAAGTCTCATTTAGCCCCCCATATTCACTTTGCAACATCTCTTGAATTTGCTCATCACTCAAATGAGCTACAACATCCAACATCCAATCGGTAAGCTTAATCAGCATATCCTTAGCTTCCTCTTCACCTGCCTGCAAATAGGCATCCCGAAGGCCTGCATAGATTTTATGAATATTGTACAACGGTACCCATCCGCCATTCAGTCCAAAGCCAGAAGCTGTGATATTCCCCGCCTTTATTTCGCTAAAAATTCGTTTCCCACCAGGTACACCACATAGATAGCCAGTACCAACAGCCTCTTGACATCTTTTCAATTCTCCTAAGACATACTCCAAACGCTCTTTCATCCGCACATCGCCCGTAGCACCATACATATAAGAGAGGGCTGAAAGGTAGTGTCCTCCAATGTGTCCATCCAATCCTGTATCTTCCCAGTTAGTATAATTGGGAGCTTTGGGTGATAAACCGGCCTCTTTCAAATAGGGTGCCAACAATCTATCGGCATTCAACCCAAGAAGGTAAGAAACATCCATCAGCTGAGCCCGTTGAAAAGGACTAGGTGTCAAACGTACTTGATTTATCGGGAAAGGTTCTATTTTGAGTGGTAACTGTGCAGCTACCGAAGTGGAAAATAGTATTTGAAATAGGCTTATTGAAGTAGCCCAAAGAATCTGTTTTAATTTCATCTGTTTACTCATTCTATTTTAGATATTCGACAAAAGGATTTATGCAAATAAATAAAATAGGAGCAAAATAGGGGAAGAAAATGGAGCTGAAGAGGGGGAGTAAAAGATCGCATTACCTCTTAAAAACGTTTTGTCCACCCTTTTGAGACAATCATCCTCTCATAAAAAGAGCTATCAAACCCTTCAACGGTGCCCATACAGTTCTAAAACAAGAAGACGCCCACTATCAATTAAAGCCACAAGAACGAAAAAAAGGAACCTTGTGAAGAAGAACTCTCCTTTGGCATCCAATAGGTTGTCGTATTAAAAAGAAATGGTCCCTGCTATTTTTCTCTTAGCAGGGACCATTTACATACTATTATGCATTCAACATTTTCACAAAAACCAGAGCGCTAAAAGAGCACCCTATTAATAGGATTCAGTTATTGTCGTCTTAAATAACTTTGAACCAGCTTCTATATCTCCATCTTTTTGGAAATAAGGGCTATACTTTCCTTCAGGCAAATCAGATAGTGTATAGAAGTTACAACTACGACCCACTACGATTTCATTCGTTAAAGCAGTAGCAACCATACCTCCAATAAGATCAATCCAAGAGTTACCCGTTGAGACCGATAGGCTCAGCGTAACATCTCCAATTCTATTGAAAAGAACCTCATCCGTTTTTGTTGATTTAAGAATGTATTCTATTTTCACCTTCACCTGAGAGGCAATTGTTGTCTTACTCCAATCGTGTATAATGGTAAATAAGACCGCATCAACGCCAAACAGCGTACCCACCTGTTTCATTGAATTATTTAAAAAGAGTTCTGCATCATAGGCACTCTCTTCTTTCAATATATCCATAGCCAACAAAGGAGACAAGACATAATAACCTTTCTGCGTAAGAGACGATGTCAAAGAACTGTAAAACAACTCCTTGGCACCGACTTTCGTACTTCTATTAATCGGAGGAAGAGCCAATATCGATGCAGGAGTTTCATCATATAACGTTTTGTATGTCACAGAACGAGTAGGTAAAGTTCCACAGCTTGTGAAAACAATTACAGAAACTAAGAGAAATAGGAGTTTTTTCATCGGTTTACACGCTTTAATATTCGGTCAATAAAAGGTTTTGATTCGGGATATAGCTCTATCTCTTTCATTAGTAACAGAGTTCCCTTTTCAGACTGCCCTTTCTTAATCAGTAAATAGCCATAATCGGCACAAACTCCCGGAGGCGGTACATTTCGCAAACCACCTGGACGCTGAATCAATCTCTCATAAACAGTGAGCAATCTTTCTAGACTATTCTCATCTGTTACTTTTGTATAGTCATACACCGCATCGTCATAACCACTCCAGTTGTAAAGTGAACGCTGCTCTAGAGTAGAACATGAAGTAACATACACACCTAAGACTAGGATAAAAAGGAATCTCATCATCATCATCTCAATATTATTTGTTTTGTCTCTCTCAATCCTATAAAAACAGTCTCGTTACTTATCGTCTTTCCATTAACATTGACTTGAACAGTATGTTTTCCTGGTTCAATCACAATAGGAAGCGCCTTTCGTTTTGCCTCCACTTTATATATTTTTTGTACTGTTGTAGATTTACCATCCACAACCACCACTACGTTGTCATAAGATTTTCCTTCTCGAAGTACAATGATGTAAGACTCGTCAGCTAATCCTCCCGAATAGGTTTTGTAGGCACCACAAGAGGATAACGAAAGAACAAGTAAAAGAAGAGGTATTAAATGTTTCATACTATTATTTTTTTTCGGTTACTAAGTATTTGTCTAAAGAGTCTGCATCAATCGTTCCATCTAGCAAACTACACAAAGAGATCTCTTGCTCTGGTAATCCATCAAACAATAAATCAACCTTTATGGTAGCTACAGGCTTACCAGGAAGCTCTATGTACAAACCCGTTTGTGGATTTTTCACTCTCTTACCTCTCTCCACTACAGAAAAGACATTACCCACTTCAATTCCTTGCGACTTACCTCCAGACATAATGTACTGTCCATCCTCAGCCGAAAGGATATAAGCCTTCCACTGACTGTCCATACATTTGTTTATTATATTCTCCACCAATTTAGAGATGGCTGCTGAAATAGCTTTGTCAGATAGTGTTGCATCGTAATCAGCTGTTTTACCAATTCCCATTACAGTCTTATCTTCAACAGATGCTTCACCTTTTGCCTCCCCACTGAACATAATTAAGCCAGTAGATACATCGACTAAACGGATGGTTACCGCTGCCTCAACAATTTGCTCTTTGCGGTCTGTAAAGACACCACTCTTACCAATTGTTTTTCGTCCAAACTCTGTCACTGACCCTATAATCAAGAAATCAGCACCTATACCTTGCGATACCTCCCCGCTCTTATCCAATTCACTAACCACCTTGTCGTAATCTTGCCTCTCAATCAACAAGAATTTACCAGAAGATGCCAATCGAGTCGATAAGATATCAGAAGCTTGTTTACCCATAGGGTCATTGTCTTTGTCATAAAAAACACTCTTTGCATATTGCGTTTCATTCGAGAACCGTCCAATTGCAACTTTCCGTTTCAATGCTTTTCCAGGCTCTGCAAAGCAGACGGAAGAGAGCAATGCCACAACTAGTAATAGATACATTTTTTTCATACTCATTCTTTTTTTCATTAACGTAGCGCCAAAAGTAATAGAATTAATAAAAAGAAAAGCGTAAATCAAATCTTTATTTTAGCTTTTTTTAAAAACAAAACTACCATCTACTTAAAAATACAAATAAATCACTTTAGACTTTATATAAATACGACAAATAATCAATTTCATTACATACTATCAATAAAAAAGCGATTTTACTTTCTTATATCTATTTTTAATAGGCCGGAAGATACCAAAAAGATAGTTTCCCATCAGCCAATTTGTTAAAAAACGACAATGCCCCGTTCTGTAAAATCAATTATAGAGCATTCATCAGCTCTTAGAAGTATCTATATAACATCCACTCCTTAGGGAAAAGAGTTTCCCAAGTAGATTCATAAGATCCAACTACCCATTCATCTAGTTGTTCAAAGACTGAATAAAAAAAACTTGCGAAACAGCTCTCTAAAAGCCATTTCGCAAGTTCTAATTTTCTGTTTCAACTCTTACAAACTCATCAAAAAGAGAAAGAGTTTGCGAGTCAAAATCGATATAAAGTTGGAAACTTTACACTATCGGATGCTATTCAACAATTCTGTTTTACCACTATTCACTAACTTCACAATTAGCTCACCAAATAGTGTATTTTGCCATGCAAACCATGAGCGAGTAAAATCAGAAGCATCATTCTTATTAAATGATTCGTGCATAAATCCAGTGTTAGCATCTGTATCCATCAACATTTTGATACAAGACTTAATCTCGTCATCAGACTGTGAAGTAAATGCCTTCATCATAATACTCATTGGCCACACCATATCATATCCACAGTGAGGACCACCAATTCCTTCGCCTGCTGTTCCTTTAAAGAAGTAAGGATTATCAAGGCTCCAAACAAAACGACGTGTGTTTTGATAAATAGGATCATTTACATCTACATCACCCAAGTAAGGCATAGCCAAAAGGCTAGGTACATTGGCATCATCCATCAAGAAGTGATTTCCAAATCCATCTACTTCAAATGCATAGATTTCACCATATTTAGGGTGTTTCACTACGGCGTATTGTTGCAATGCACGTTCTACCTCATTTGCCAATTCACGACATTCGTCTGCCTTTGCTGGCTTCTTGTTAACCGTAGTCAAAATCTCAGCCATTTTACGCAATGAAGTCACTGCAAAGAAGTTAGAAGGAACGAGGAATAAGAAAGTCGTAGCATCATCAGAAGGACGAAATGCAGAAGCAATCAAACCAACAGGATTTACAGGATTACCTTTACCATCGTTACACATTGTGTCTAATTGACGATCGGTTTCGCGCGTAAACGAATAAGGACCTACTCCATCTTTGCGTTGTTGCTCTTTGAAGGTTTGTAGGATTAAATCAACTGCTTTCAACCAATTTTTATCAAAAATAGAGGCATCACCAGTAGCTAACCAATAGCCATAAGCCAAACGAATTGGATAACACAATGAATCAATTTCCCATTTACGTTCATGAAGTTCAGGAATCATTTTTGTATTGTCACTCATCCAGTGTCCATCTGCAAGAGGACCTTCATTGAATGCATTTGCATAAGGATCTAATAGAATGCTGCTTATTTGACGGTTGATAACCCCTTTAAGCATGGCTTTCAACTTAGGATCTTGGTTTGCATATTGCAAATAAGGCCATACTTGCGCCGCAGAATCTCTCAACCACATTGCATGAATGTCTCCTGTATAAACGACAGTATCATCTTTTCCACCCTTCTTTTTATAGTGAACAGTTGTTTCTAACGTATTTGGGAAACAGTTAGCAAACATCCACTGAAGTTTTGGATTGGTTAAAAGACTTTGTATGCGTACGATTTCAGATTCAATCACACTAGAAGTAAAAAGACGTTTCTCCACTGGAGGACGGGCACAAGTGTAAGTTACACGTGTATTATCACTTGGCAAAGTATCTAGGTCACTAGCCATAAGTGCTTGTTGACCAGACAACAGTGCTCCTGTAATCAGAACTGTTTTTAGGAAATTGTGTTTCATTTGTATTATTGGTTTTATTTGTATTAGAAAGGAGAGCACACTATTAAACAAGGTGCTCTCCTTATTGATATTATCGATTTATTTTTTCTTGCTTCCTTTCTTAGTAGCGTTTAGTTCATTGCTAAATGAATAAGGAAGATCGCTTTCATTTGTACCACGAGTAACATTAGGTTGGTCGCTCATTGTTACATTGATTGTAGCTCCATCCATCAACTCTTTGTGTGTTATGTAGTTTTTAGAATATGAGTTTCCATTCAACTTATAATCTTCTACATATCTTGTTTTTGCCTCGTTATTAGGTGCAGAGATGGTAACTGTATTTCCATTTTCCAAATGCAACTTCATCTCTTTGAAATAAGGAGAGGTCAAGATATACTCATCTGTTCCAGGACAAACAGGATAGAATCCCATAGCTGAGAATACATACCAAGCTGATGTTTGGCCATTGTCTTCGTCACCACAATATCCATCAGGTGCAGATGTGTAAAGTTTATCCATAACTTCTCTCGTCCAATATTGAGTTTTCCAAGGTTGAGCAGAGTAGTTATACATATAAATCATGTGTTGAATAGGTTGGTTACCATGTGCATAGTTACCCATATTCATAATTTGCATCTCTCTAATTTCGTGTATCACACCACCGTAGTAACTTGCGTCAAAAACAGGAGGTACAGTAAATACAGAATCCATCATGTGGTTGAATCCATCTTTTCCACCCATTAATTCAATCAAACCTTTAGGGTCGTGGAATACAGACCAAGTGTAGTGCCAGCTATTTCCTTCAGTAAAGGCATCTCCCCATTTAAGAGGGTTAAAAGGAGTTTGGAAGTCACCTGCTTCGTTACGTCCACGCATCAATTTAGTCTCTTGATCGAAAAGGTTTTTGTAATTCATTGCACGTTTTGCATAGATATCAATCTCCTTTTTCGATTTACCAAGTGCTTGACCCAATTTGTAAATAGTCCAGTCATTGTATGCATATTCCAATGTACGAGCTGCATTTTCACGGATACCTACGTTGTAAGGAACATAACCTAATTTATTGTAGTAGTTTACTCCCAAACGACCTGTAGAAGAGATAGTAGGGTGTGCATTGTTAGCACCTGTTATCACAGCTTTCCACAATGTTTCAATATCATATCCTCTGCCTCCTTTTAGGTAAGCATCAGCAACGACTGAAGCAGAGTTGTTACCAACCATACAGTCACGGTGACCTGGGCTAGCCCATTCAGGTAGGAATCCACTCTCTTTGTAAGCATTCACCAATCCCTCTTGCATTTTTGCATTCATCGAAGGATACATCAAGTTTAGGAAAGGGAATAGACAACGGAATGTATCCCAAAAGCCTGTGTCAGTAAACATATATCCTGGCAATACTTCACCATTGTATGGGCTATAGTGCATAACCTCACCTTTTGCATTGTACTCATAGAAACTACGTGGGAAAAGTACCGAACGATACAAACAAGAGTAGAACGTACGCATATGATCAATATCGTTGTCTTTTACTTCGATTTTTCCTAATACTTCATTCCAAACTTTGCGACCGTTGTCTGCGATTTGGTCAAAGCTTTGGCTTCCCAATTCGTTTAGATTCAACTCCGCTTGTTCAGGACTAATAAAAGAAGAGGCTACACGTGCATGTACAATTTCGCCCTTCGATGTTTTAAAACCAATAATACCACCAGCATGATCAACCGTAGCAGAAAGTTCGCTTGTGTTAATTTTACCATCTGCTACAGCAGCAGTATAAGTAAAAGGTTTATCGAATTTAATAACAAAATAGTTCTTAAAGTTTTCAGGTACACCACCACTGTTCTTTGTAGTATAACCTACGATTTTATTCTCACCTGGAATAATTTGGATAGACGAACCTTTATCAAATGCGTCTACTACCACATACGAGTTATCGTTATCGGGGAAAGTAAAGCGGAAGATAGCTGCACGTTCTGTAGGTGCTATTTCTGTAACCACATCGTGGTCTGCCAAATAAACTTTGTAATAGTAAGGTTTAGCAACCTCTGCTTTGTGTGAGAACCAGCTAGCACGCTCATCTTGATTAAAGACAGCTTTACCAGTTATAGGCATAAGAGAGAATTGACCGTAATCGTTAATCCAAGGACTGGGTTGGTGTGTTTGTTTAAAACCGCGGATTCTATCAGCGTCATAGCTATATGACCAACCATCGCCCATCTTTCCTGTTTGAGGTGCCCAAAAGTTCATCCCCCAAGGGAGTGCTATAGCGGGATAAGTATTACCAGTAGAAAGCGAGTGCTTAGACTGCGTCCCAACCAAAATGCTTACATAATCTACTGGTTCAACAGGAACCATAGCATTTGCAGCTAGCCCAAAGAATAGGGCAATCGATAGTAATGTTTTCTTCATGTTATTATTTTAATTAATAGTTCTCGGTTGTTTTAAAACCCAAAATTACCAAATAATAGTGACTTTCCCACCATTTAAATTGTTATCGAATGTTATTAAATGTATATTCAAACAATTCACCCCAATCGGTAGATAGGTTTTTTTCTACTCCATCAAGCAATAGAGTTGTTGGCTTTTTAGGCTATAATACGCGCAATATATTAGTCAGCCCTTGAGGATTTTTAGCTATAAAAGAAGAACTATTCACTGCTCTTTTTTATCCTAAATACAACTTATAGAGGTAAGGATTAGTCGTTTCCCTCTCTTTTCAACCCTTTCTATATCAAGTAAAAAACTTGTTCTTCCACTTTATTTCATCTCGTCTTACAAATAGGCTATTAGGAATCACACCAATCGCGATGATCCCTATTTAGTCCATAGATTTCATCACGTAGACTCTCATCTAAAGCAGCTGCTAATTCATAAATTCCACGCTACAGCTAGAGACAATCTTTAAATTCCATTTTACCAGACTTTGCATTTTTTTTTGTAAAGTTTGTTCACTATATTCAGCTATTCACCCCTTTTCCCACTTGCAAAAAAGAGTCTTCGGGAACTAAGCTTGAATCAAACAAAAGGGGGATAGATTTATATTGCTGCCCGATATAAAAAGGGAATAAGTTATCATATCATCTGAAAATCAACAACTTGCCTAGATTCGTAAAAAAAAGAGGCTTATCTTTTCGTTGGCTAATGATTTTGTAAGAGACTCAACAGAATATACCTAAATTGAAGCTTATTTAATCTCTAATAGATTCTATTATAGGAAAATCAAGCAATTTCCTAAAGGCATTAAGTTTTATCGGAGAGTAATATTTTTATTTGGGACTCACCAACAAGAGCGTTTCTGGCAAATAACCACTGCGTATACGCCACTCATTGGGGTAAAGATTATTAGCACGATTACCTACCTGTTTCACAAAACCCAAAGGAACATCCTTGTAAGTGATTAAAACAAAACCACGAGGTGCCTCTTCCAGTACAATCGTTTCTGTACGCAAATAGGCAATGGCTTGCAAATAAGTCACTTCGACTGTCACGAAAGCATCTCTATTAAGTTCTAGGCTCATAGCAAGGGCGTGATGAGGCACATACTCTTTACCTTTTAATTCACCCAAAGAGATACCAGCATACACTACTTTTAAATGTGATTTAAGTAATTCATAAATAGGGAAATGTAGCTTTGGGAAAGCAGTTACCACCCCCGACTGTTCATCGAATTGATATTTTTCACTATCAAGCAACCACGTTGCTAGATAGCTAGGTAGAGAAGCACTTCCCCCTTGCTGCTCCCTCTGTCCCCCCTTTTTAGCCCCTTTGTTTTTGGCTTTCACCATCTTCTTAGATACCTTTTGCTCCATAACCTCACTCGCTTCCAATTCATCATCGCTGTGTTTACGCAACAGTGCCAAAAAGAGTCCTTCACCTGGCGTACAATGAGGCATAAAACGATATACAGGGAAATCATCCCCTTCGACTAAATGAGTGGTAATATTCCACTCCTCCGAGATAGTGATTGGAAGCACGTCAGCACCAAGCGTCTGAGATATCCATGCCACATTCTCTTCGTTCTCCTCACGATTGTATGTACAAGTACTATAAATAAGGAGCCCACCGGGCTTTAAAGTGGGCCAAATCTGAGTGAGTATATCGCGCTGACGTTTCCAACAAAGCTCCACATTTGCCTCGCTCCACTCCTGAATAGCCACTGAATCTTTTCGAAACATCCCCTCACCTGAACAGGGAACATCGGTCAAGATAATATCAAACAGATGGGTAAGTGGGGTAAAGTGAGAGGCTTCATTGTTGGTTACAACAACACTAGAATCTCCCCACTTGACTAAATTTTCAGCTAAAACCTGTGCCCGAGAGCGTATTATTTCATTAGAGACTAACAAACTTCCCTCAGGGAGATTCTGCCTAGCCAAAGTAGATTTTCCACCAGGTGCAGCACAAAGATCAAGCATAACCACCGGATCTGTTACATACTGCCGCAAGGCTTGCTCTACAAACATAGAGGAGGCCTCTTGCACATAATAAACGCCTGCATGCAAATGAGGATCAAAGGTAAAAGTCGGACGTTTTTCTAAATAGAGCCCCTTCTCACTCCACGGAACGGGTGTACCAGCAATGGGATAATTACATTTAGTACCATTCACGCGAATAGTTACAGGAGCTTCGCTAGACAACGCTTCTTGAAATCTCTCATAGGCTTCAGTTCCTAACAACGCACGAGTACGTGCAACAAAAGGGGCAGGTAAATTCATATTTTTCTATTTATAGCACAAAAATAGAGGTAATATTTGGCTTTTAAGAAAAATAAATTGCCTATTTCCACCGAAAGAGGGTAAGAGGCAGAACTAAACCTCCAAAAGGGGGTAGAGAATTTAGTAATCCAAACAAATGATTATCAAGCTCTTTCTGCAGTAAGCGAATGGGGAAACTCAACTTTGCAGGACACTTTTGGTTAGAGGATTGTATCTACCTTTGTGGTATGCACATCAATCTACAACTCCGTTTCAATCCTACTCTTGGGAAAGAGGCTCAAGACATAAACACTACACCGAGACTAAAGAATGAGTCATTCAAGGAAATAGAAATTTGTAGGACACAGCATCCACCCAACTAATGCACTACAGAATGCGACAGAGTGAAATCGGAGTTTGGAGTTGCCAGTTGTTGAAAGTGAAAGTTGGTCTAATTGAAACTTATTTGCTCTCTAATAGCATTAATATTCCGTTAAAGTGGATGAAGAGCTCTTTGAAATAACTGAAATAGAATCTTTTACGAGTGCTTTAGAAAGTCAACGGACTTGAATTTGTAACTTCTCAGCCTAAACTAGAGTGCGAAGTTTATAGATAAGTACATCTTCGCCCAACTTACAAGCTTCATAGATAGAAATCATTTCAACTATCTCGTAAAAGAACTACCGAAGAAATCATTATGTGAAACATTTCACTTGTTGGAACCAACTCCTTGTAATGATGTTTGGTAAACTTAGCCCAACTTTCACTTTTAATAGCCCCTATTTCGCTCTGTCGTACTGTGTAGCTCATTAGCTGGGTGGATGCTGTGTCCTACAAATTTTCAGTTTCTTAAATGGTTCATGTTTTAGTCTCAGTGCAGTATATATATCTTGAGCCTGTTTGCTAGGCTT
>JBOFMR010000054.1:0-8132 GCA_051658485.1 Phocaeicola sp. | reverse complement strand
AAAAGTTGAAACTTTGCTGTATAAGTCTTATTCTTCGTTGCCTCCGTTAATTTCACATTTAAAGTATCCCCTGCAAGGATATAATCCTCCGATGGTTCAATCTTCTTATCGTCAACGTACCACCCATCAAGTACATAATCCGCTGCTGTTGCTTTTGCTACAGAGAAGATTGTGCTTCCCGCATCGCCACTCTTTTTACCGTCGGGGTCTACCGTTCCCATATCCTTATTTTCAGAGGCAAAAGTTACTTCGTAAGTCTCAAGTTGAAACTTTGCTGTATAAGTCTTATTCTTCGTTGCCTCCGTTAATTTCACATTTAAAGTATTACCTGCAAGGATATAATCCTCCGATGGCTCAATCTTCTTATCGTCAACGTACCACCCTTCAAGTGCATAATTCGTCTTTGCTGTTGCTACAGAGGAGATTGTTTCTCCCGCACTGCCACCCTTTTCACCGTCGGGAAATACAGTTCCGTTATCACCAGAGGCAAAAATTACTTTGTAAGCCGCAAGTTTAAACTTTGCTGTATAAGTCTTATCCTTCGTTGCTTGTGTTAATTTCACATTCAAAGTATTACCAGAGAAGATAAAATCCTCCGATGGTTCAATCTTCTTATCGTCAACGTACCACCCATCAAGTACATAATTCGCTGCTGTTGCTGTTGCTACAGAGGAGATTGTATCTCCCGCACTGCCACTCTTTTTACCGTCGGGGTCTACCGTTCCCATATCCTTATCTTCAGAGGCAAAAGTAACTTCGTAAGTCGCAAGTTTAAACTTTGCTGTATAAGTCTTATCCTTCGTTGCTTGTGTTAATTTCACATTTAAAGTATCCCCTGCAAGGATATAATCCTCCGATGGTTCAATCTTCTTATCGTCAACGTACCACCCATCAAGTGCATAATCCGCTGCTGTTGCTTTTGCTACAGAGAAGATTGTGCTTCCCGCATCGCCACTCTGCTTACCAGATGGTTCTACCGTTCCATTTTCACCTGCCCCAAATGTAACACTCATTTTTGTAGGTGCCTCCACAACATTCTCCTTTGAGCAACTGCTCATTGCTAGAACTCCTGAAAGGACGAGTAGTGTTGACTTAATCAATTTAAACATAATCCAAAATAGTATTTAGTTGTTTTTTAAAAAATGCAAAGATAGCAAATAGATGTGTATACTTAGCGATATTTTAAAATATATTTTACAAATGTCAACATCCTTAAATATTGTAAAAGAAAAATAAATAGATCCATTCTCAACACCACCACAAAGAGCTCTCTCCACCTAAAAGAAAGAGACCGCTGCTTAGTTACTAGCAACGGTCTCAAATAAAGACTTAGTTTGTTTTACAAAACTACCATCCAATGCTTATGGATAAGTTGGATTATTTCCATCCATCACCTACTTCCCCTGCATTGCTCGCTTTAGCATCTTTGAAACATCCTGTACTAATAAATCCAGCAGCAGAGTAGGTATAGTCCCACAAAATGGGAAAAATGCTTCCTCTCACATCACTTAACTCTTTACCAACATTGAGAAATGCATTAGTAAAAATTACTTTTCTTGTTAACGATGCAAATCGATTAGCTTTCTCATTTTCATTCGTTTCATCACAAAAAATATTGGAATTCACTTTCCCGGTACTATTTTTCTGAGTCGTTCGCTTATGGATTCAAGAGCACCAATACCCCAAGCTCCAACCTTGACACCACAGGAAAACAGCTAGCTAATGAAGCGTAAGCAAAACTCGTGCGTACCCCTCCTCTCAAAGTCACAAAAAGTGCAAAAGGAAAGAATGTTGGGAGAGGATAGTATGTAGCAAGAGAGACTCTATGCGGCGATTACTAAAGCGACCCGTTGAACGAAGAAGATAGCTCTCCACATATAAGGATTCAATCTACTGTTGAATACAAATCACAGTGAGGCCAAAGCTCTGTGTATGATAGGTAACATTCTGAGAATTAGACTCAATTAAAAGTGTGCCAGCAGAATCCGCGGTAATCTCACTCGACCATGAAATCGAGTAAAATCCTACACCAAGATTTGTTCCATCTTCCCTTTTTAGAGCCCCTGAAAAAGGAATAAAAATGCCGCCAACACCTGTTGACGTTGCACCCTTACCCAAAAAACGACCCCGAACTCCATTCATAACTGTTACATTAGAATGTCCTCCCCTTAAAATTTCATCGAAATCTGCTAGTACTGGTAAACGCCAAGTCTTATTATCAACCTTTCCCTCTTCGATTTCAGCTTTTGTAAGACCTATCAAACGAGCTGGATCACCTTTACCCGCTTTGATATTGTCCAACGTTTGTTCTGGAAAAAAGATCTCTATACGCCATGAATTGTCCCATGGAGTCGAAGTGGTTGACATATCCCAAGCTATGGTTGGCGCCCCTTCGGTAGCGTACCATGCCACCACTGACCCGTATTGGAAGTAGACTCCGCGTTCCTCTGGATTTCTTGTTATCGCAAGAACTCCATCTTTAACTGTAATACGAGGAGCTCCTTTACCAAATCTTGCTGTATAACTCTTACCATTCACTGACTCTGATGCTTTAATATACAACGATGTTCCTTTTACATAAATATCTTGTAAAGAATCACTCTCCATAATAACGTTCTTGTCCTGATCGGACCAAACAACGCCATCAAAATCAGCATTTACTGTAGCAGTACAAGTTATAAAATTTCCTTGAGCTGCCGAAGCAGTTGCAGGGACCGAACCACCTTCTCCCTCAACATTCAGATTCACAGTATAAGAGTTAGCAAACTTCGCCTTGTAAGTCTTACCGTTCGTTGCCTCTGTTAATTTCACCTTTAACGTATTCTCTGCAAGGATATAATTCTCCGAATTTACCAGTTTTTCCTGCGGATTGGCTTCATCGTACCACCCTTCAAGTGCATAGTCCTTTACTGCTTTTGCTACAGAGAAGATTGTGCTTCCCGCATCGCCACTCTGCTTACCAGATGGTTCTACCGTTCCGTTATCACCTGCCGAAAAGGTTACACTCATTTTTGTAGGTGCCTCCACAACATTTTCCTTCGAGCAGCTGCTCATTGCTAAAACTCCTGAAAGGATAAGCAGTGTTGATTTAATTGATTTAAACATAATTAAAATAGCGTTGTCTTTTATTTTTAAAATTAGGGCACAAAGATAGTAAAAAATAAAAACATTAGAGAATGGTTCGACATCCTTTATTATTTATTTGTCAAATATTCACAAATATGACCAACGCCACAAAAAAAGAGCTTTTTCACCTGCTTTCATCTGTTTCGAAAGAGGATTGAACCACCCGAATGTAGCACCATCAAGAGAAATCTATATCTGCTTCACAGTAGAGCTTTCGAGCAGAGAAAACTACCCTATACAAAGCAAAAAGAGCAAACGGCACAAAAAGAGCCTGAGAAGAGAAAATATCAACAGAGAGCGTTTTTTTTCATCAATAGATGGTTTGTATTTAAAGAATACTTATATTTGCAAACAAAATACAATTTATGCCTGTTTATATAAAAGTAAAAAGGGGAATTTATTTCTCTTTTTTTTAAGAAGAAGGTATAAATAGGGCAAATAAATCATTAATTTCTACATCTATAAATTTTATCTATTTTGAAAATCAAAGTCAACTACCTATTCATTTTTCTTTTTACCCTAATCACATCTTGTTCTAACGATACAACTGAAGAGAGTGAGTCAGCATTAACAAAACAACGAATTGTTGTAATGACCGATTTCCACTATTTCGACCGTGATGCCCTGTTGATTAATCCAGGATCAGCCTTTGACGCTGCATGTGGTAACAACAATGTGGTAACTTATTACACCAAGGAGATACTTGATGCACAGATTAAACGTATTTCAGACTTAAAACCTGATTGGCTTTTTGTATTAGGCGATGTAACATTTTCTGGTGAAAAGGTGAATCATCAAGTTCTTATGTCAAGATATCTTCAACCACTGATAGACAAAGGAGTTAAGATCTACATGTGTCCCGGCAATCATGACATTAAAGACCCCAATAGTTTTAAATTTGATGGAGATCAAAAAATCCCAGTTGATAATATTACTGCTAAAGAGTTTGAGCAGATTTATTCAGCATGTGGATTTAATGAAGCCTACTCCAGAGACAACAACTCTTTAAGTTACTCAGTTCGCCCTTGTGATGGCATTGGGCTTCTTTCCATTGATGCAGCTGAATATGGTCCAGATAGGTCTAAACGTTCGACTGGTTTTATTAGTCCTGAGACCCTCTCGTGGATGGCTGAACAAGCTGCATTGCTACAAGCTGAGGGGCGTGAGGTCTTAACCATTATGCACTATCCAATTCTTAACCATTATAAAAATCAAAAGCATTGGCAGGATGTACTTATTATAGACCATGCAGAGGAGTATGCAAAAGCATTCTCTGACATGGGAATTCATTTTGTTTTTACCGGCCACGCTCATTCACAGAATATCACACAGCGTGATGGCGATTATTTCTTTGATATTTTAACAGGCAGTCTAACGAGTTGTGAATCTCCTTATAGAGTCATTGACCTTAATCCTAGTACGGGAGAGATCTCTATTTATTCAGAATCTTTACGCAGTGCTGATGCACCGTTTGATGGATTTAGAGAGTATGCTTACAAAATAGCTGGAACGTTTAGCTATGTTTTTGGAGAGATACATACAGGAAAAGATGTTAGTCAGGAAGTAAAGGATCAAGTGACTAATTTTGCATTCGACGCAACTATTTCTCACGCTAGAGGCGATGAAAGATTGGATCCAGCAAAAAGGGCAGAGATTGAAGATTATACAAAACAACATCCTGAAGTAAAGGAAGTTCTTGAGGATGCGATACTAGGTGGATTGTACACCGATTTGACTCCTAGTGACAATCGTATCAATTTCAATTATATAAAGAAGAGTGTGCAGAATCATTGATTGAGAGATCTATCTCTTTGTCTCAATGGTTTGTCATAGCTTAGATAGATTTAAAGCTACTCTAGCGCTGCCAAACCCCATACACCCCTTATCTACACGGATGCTATTTTAAAAACATCAGAAATGCTAGTAAGCAAAGCAATCGGCTGTTTTAAAGCGATTAGAGTAACTCTTTTTTAAAAAGCAGACAACCTTAGAATGCAACAAAAGAGTTGCTATAAACCAAAAAGAGGAGTTACACAACTCCTCTTTTTGGTTTATAGCAATCATCTCCATTTCATAATCCACAGCATCACTTGGATATGCCTACTTGTGGGTTAGCTCTTGTGACAAATGCTGCACACTCAATTCCACCATGTGCAAAAAAATAACCTTCAAAAAACTCATCTAAGCATCAAACAAAACGAAGCAGTAATCATAATAATTACCGCTTCGTTGTATAATTTAGACCAAATAGGATATTAAAGTAGTTCCTGATAGAAGCTCTTGAGGCTTTCTTTTCCTGCAATATTATAGAGTTCAATAAACCGTTCTTTTAATTCCGAGCGTTGGCATTCAAATAGGACTTTGTGAGTTCCCAAATTAGGCATAATATCAAGTACCTGAATAACCCTACTATCTGTCACTAGTCCAAACTTACAGCCTGTCCAAATGGAGTAACTACGTGTTTGTCGTTGTGCTTTTGCTAACTCTGTTTTATTTGCCAGCCTAAATTCTCGCTTTGCTTCTACTATCAATATTACCTGTTCTTGTATCTCTTCCACGTCACTTGCATACATAGCAAAATCTATCTCCAGTGATATTTTGCGTGAACCTTCGGCACCTTCAATAATCTTTGCATCCCAACGGTCATCTTCTGTATATCCTAATTTGGTTAGTAATGGTAGTATGAATTTTGTTTCAACCTCTTTTTCTGTGCGATAGCTCTTATCCTGCACATAGTCAAACCAGCCGTCATTGTTCCAGTCGGTAGGTAATTGATATTTGAATGTATTGGGGTCTATGCTCTCTTTTGTCGACTTAGGTATAAGTGAGGTTATTGGCTTAATACTTTCTATTGTAGCCCTGCTTATTTCGCCATTTTCCAAGTATTCATCACGCACTTTCAGTAGGTCAGCATACGAAATGTTCTTATCAGTAGTCGGCAAATGTTCCAAGATTTGACTGTAGGTGTTCTCATTAACCTCATCGGCACAAAGTAAACGTTTTACATCAAAAGAGTATCTTGCTTTAAATTGTTGTGTAGCACTTACGATTGCAACACTATCCTCACTTTTGGAGGCAACAATATATACTTTAGGTGAAGAGAGGTAACAAACAATATCACCTACATTTGCTTGCCATATTGAGATACGTTCGTATCCATCTTTAGAAACCCTAGAACTCCTTTTTGCCATTGTGCAAATAATGTGTGCCATTTGCCCCCTCAATAGCTTATTAAACAGAAATGCGTGGGACAGAACTACATTCGATTCTCAGGTATCGCCAAACACCTTGTCCCCAAATAAGTAAAGCCCACGCAAACCGTGAGCATCAACTTATTATTCTGGGGACATTTCGTTAATTTGGCGATTTCGAGAATGTCCAAATAATAGCTAACGCTATATTATTTTCAAAAAGTCTATTTATTCAATAGTTGCTACAAATGTAATCATTATTTTTATCAGCAACTATATCTTCTGTAGAGTATTTGAACTTGGTTCTGCTGGAAAATCTTGCCTGTCCTTGTCTTAAACCCTAGCTCATTAATCTCTCGTGTTATCTGATAGAAACTCTTCCCCTCTTTTCGCATTGAGATAATTAGAGCACCTGCCTTGCGATTATTTTCATCAGAATAGGCTTTCTGTTTCCTTACCTGCAAACTTATATCTCTGGAATTTTGAGTTAGATTCTGAGGGCTTCCAAGTTGTTTGCCACTGCGTTTTAACTCACTTAGTGCTGCTTTTGTGCGGTGACTAATCCGTTCTCTCTCGTCTTGAGCCAGTACTGCCATTATTCCAATTGTAACGCTATTCGCATTAGGCATATCACAACACACAAAGTCTATCTTTGCATCTCGCAACATAAAGATAAAAGATGCGTTTCTACTCAATCTGTCAAGTTTGGCGATAAGAAGTGTTGCCCCTAGACACTTGCACGTTGCAATCGCTTGTAAGAGGTTAGGTCGGTCATTCTTTTTGCCACTTTCTATATCTTGAAACTCAGCGACTAATTCACCACTCTTTGAAATGAAGCGAGCAACATCACTACGCTGTGCTTCTAGTCCAAGACCTGAATTACCTTGTTTCTGTGTCGATACTCTGTAATATGCTATATACTGTGCCATTGATTAAGTTTGTTAAAGGAGTGTTTGATAAGTTTAAGTAGTCCTGTGAAATAAAAAGGCTTACAGTGAAGCCTCTTCATGTGTGATTGATTTTCCCTCTTTGTTGATATGGTACACTGTCCAACCTCTAAGAGTCATATCTCTTCCAATAACACTATACCTGTGACACTTCTTGTAATCCAGTTCACAACACATCACTGCCATTGTATATCCAAACTCTAAACCTCGTTCTAAGAACTCAATCCCTTTCAAGTATGGAAGCCTTGAACTTTCCTCTTGCAGATTTAGACCTCCTAACTCATCACCTTTGTAGATGTACTGGATACCAGCCAACGACAACACATTTTTCAACCTTTCACGGTTAAACTCGTATTTGTACCTTGAGTAGGGTTTTGACCGAACATCAACTACAACCTTTATTTGATTTAAAGTTTCTCATAGTCCCATTGATAGCCTAAATTCGTTATCAATAGGATATAGTCCAGCCTCTTGGAGGAGTGGTTTTAGATGGTATAAGCTCTTAAAACCATTTATGATACGGTTCGTAGTTTCTCCCGTTAAGAGTACAAGAATTGAAGCTCTGTAAACTATCTAGTTACAGAGCTTTTTCTTTTTATTGCGGACTCACTCTGTAATAGATGAACTATATTTGTGAATACAATTTAATGCACTAAAACTACCACCTCCCTTATGCATAAAAGCACACTCCTACTAGTCTTACTACTTCTTACAAATGGTCTTGTATACGGACAATCCTATCAAAATGAGAAGAGAATTTACCTACTAGACGTAACAGCCTCTATGGTTGGAAAAGGTTCTGTAAGCACCCCTAATATATTTGAAAAAGTAAAAGAAAAACTGATAGAAACAATTAGTGACATACAAA
>JBOFMR010000053.1:0-1307 GCA_051658485.1 Phocaeicola sp. | reverse complement strand
TTTTCAATTCTTAACCCGCCCTTTCGATTCAGGAACAAGGATATTGAAGTCTTGTTTACACCTGATAGCTCTACTAATGTTGTTGAGTTCATCTTTAACTCTCTCTTTTTCTTTTTAATTGCTTCTACTATCATATTATTTCTTTTGTTTGTGAAAATTCTTTGTCTTTAAATAACTCCGCTAATCCCGTTATCTGTTTAAGCCTTAATACCTCGTCTGCATCCATACCTAGCTCTGTTCCAATTCTTGCGTTTGTCCAATTGTGCTTTCTAAGCATCGCCACGAGCTTTGAAGATAATTCTACTTGGTGAGTACCTCTTGCCATATTGTGCCTAACTGTGGCTGTTATTCTATCTTCTAGCGACTTGTTTAGCTTTGAAACTGGAACATAACCGTGAAGTGACTCGTTTATATCTTTGTCTTGCTTAATAACGGTTGTTCTGTGGAATCCATCTACAACAACGAATGGTGTTTTCTTGTTTGTTTGGTCCGCAACTACTACGGGCATTGTAACTCCATCTTTCTTTATAGATAACTTTAGCAGCTTCATCTCAGGTGGTGCAACCTTGTTCGGGTTATAATCGTTTCCCTCTAGCTTTTCAGCCTTTATAAGCTGTATGTTAAGCGTTGGGTGATTGAATCCTAACCACTCGTATAATTGTTGTGATACCTCGTTATATACTTTGACTTTCTCGTCTGTTGTTAGATTGTTTGGTAGTTCTAGTTTCATAACATCTCTTGGTATTTGGTTATCATATTTACTTGTTTTTCCATCTCTCTTTTAGTTTGTGCGAAGGATAGCCCCTTGCACCAATAATCGTTTTTAAGCAACACCTTGCAAATCCTTCTCCAGCTCGGGACCTTTCTTGACGCTTCTTTCTTTGGATCATCGAAGTCAGGTAGTACTTTAATCCCCTCGTTTTCCCACCACTTTATAAATTTATCTATCTTCTCTTTGTAGTGCTCCGCTAAATACGGTGGCATTGTTGATAATAGGAATTTAGCGTAACTCTCGTATGTGTGACCGCTTGGTAGGTTTATCTTGTAGTTTCCTAATGTGGTCTTGTCTGTTTCGGTGTATCTGTTCCCGAAGTTTGCCCCTTCAACTCTGTTTACAATCTTTGCCCACGTTTCAGGTTCCATTGCTTTGAAGAGATACAATCCTTGTCGTTGATCGTCCCCATATGGTTGGCAAAGTCTTTGTTTGGATAGAGGAACACCTGCCATATACATAATGTCGTATATCTTGTTATAATCCCATCTGAACTTTCCGTTTGCTTTCCATATATCTTCTGTGTTCCAATCAT
>JBOFMR010000052.1:0-37888 GCA_051658485.1 Phocaeicola sp. | reverse complement strand
CCAATGCATTTGCAGAATCATTTAATGCTAAAATCAAAGCTTTTAGGGCAAGCTTAAGAGGAGTAATTGATGTGAAGTTCTTCCTATTTAGGCTAACGAAAATATATGCGTAGTCCCCAGGGTTTATCGGGTGAGCCCAACTTTGCCCCTAAAAATTATTTTCAATTATTTTTAGCTCTCCTCTCTACTGTTTTAATATGTAATTATCTGAATATTAGTAATATGTTCCATTAAGCACCATGATCCCTGATTTGTAGCCCACAGCATCCACCTAACTAATGCGCTACAGAGTGCGGCAGAGCGAAATAGGAGTTATTGAAAGTGAAAGTTGGGTTAGGTCCATCCTATGAGTTTATAAAAAAACATTAGCCAGTAAAAAGGTCAGCCTCTTTTTAAAAAGCATATCCAATTCATTGCTAATCAGGATGTATAATAATTTGTTATCTTTTTCCCAAAATGGCGATAATATTTTTATTGACTTAATAGATATGAATTATTATTTAATGTCATAACTTTGTTATTAGAAAGAGTGGATTTTTTTTTAGCTCTTCAGCTGTAGGGCTATTTTGATGATTAATCTATCATATAGCTTTTGCAACAGTACGTTCAATATGGAAATATTTAAGATAGCAACTTGACAATGTTTTTACTCTAGTCCTAATACAATGTTGTATATGATTTGAGTTCTAAAAGATAACGATTATACCATTTTATATTTGAGTAGTTATGACGCCTCTGAATATGTATGAACGTTATAAATATACTTTTTCGAGACTACTCAATTGAAAAGTCTTTGTATTGGTATTTTAGACTCTCTTTTCACTAGGAGTATTCTTATTTGTCAAGAAATTATTATTTACAAAATACTTATTTATGAAAAGGTTATTTTGGTTAGCAAATTTAAGTTTTTTGCTAGTAGTGGGTAAAATCTTTGCATAGGAATATAAATTAGTTGTTAGGCCTACTGGAATAGTCATGACTGATGCAGGTTGGCTTAAATCTAATAATGAAAAATTAGTTGGAGGAGTTGCCTTGGTCGATATGCGAGTAGGAGTTAGAGCAAATTACGGTCCTTACAATGCCAAAGTAGATTTGGGGTATGACCATAATAAACTTTCCGTGAAAGATGTTTTTATGGAGCGTACTTTTTCTCATTCCAACTTATTGAGGTTGGGCTATTTTATTCACCAATTTGGTTTGCAGAGTGCAACAAGCTCTTCTATGAAAGTGTCGATGGAGGAGCCTACCCTTGATGAGGAGTTTTTAAATACCCGTTTAATTGGCGCTATGTTTATGCACACGAGTGGACCTTTTTTTGGTACCCTAAGCGTCCATGTTGAGAATGAGGCTTTTAAGAAAAATACAGCAGAAACAGGGAAGCAAGGGTATGGTGTTATGTCTCGTTTGGTTTATCGCCCTATAATGCAGGATGGGAAAGTATTCCATGTAGGCATCTCAGGCGCATTTGAAACACCTTGTTACAATGCCGATTCAGCTTATAATCATAAAACATTTGTATTTAAAACAAACTTTCCAACAAAAATAGGGTGTGTGATAGCACAAGAAGTTGATATCCTCGATGCACGCTATCTTCTCAAATTTAGCCCTGAATTGTGTGCTATGTATGGGAGATTTGGATTAGAAGCTCAGTATTACTACCTGAATGTTAAACGTATAAATGCGCCTAGCTACAAAGCTAGTGGTGCCTATGGGATCTTTAGGGCTTTAATCCTAGGTGAGAAGTATAGTTATTCATCTGTTGATAGTGATATTGGTATACCAGCTCCTAAGAGCTTAGAATGTGCATTGGCATATAGCTATAGCAATTTCTCGGATGAGAAAAGTGCTATTTTTGGAGGTGTAATGCAGGATGTATCGTGTACATTTAATTACTATATAAACAAACGTATGGTTTGTAGATTACGTTACTCATATACTCATGTCTCTGGTCAGCATGAACTAGGCAGCGAATGGATGCACGGTTTGCAGACAAGAATTCAGTTTTCATTTTAATAAATTTATTGGTTAGATTGTCTGTTACTATTATTTACTCTCTTTACTTACAGTAAGATAAAACTCAAAAAGAACAAATTGGATTGAAATAATCTATTGGTTATAATGAAATAATTGAATATTATTCGTAACTTTGTCGCCCGAATTATATAGTAATAGCGTTTTGGGAAAGCTCGATAAATATAAAATAGAATTGAGAAATATGAAGGCTGACTTGTCTACGTACGAGTTTCAGCTAGATAATCAGTTTTTTGTAGACTTGGATGCTCCTGAGGTGCAAAAGGGTAGACTAACTGTTTTTTTAGAGGTAAAAAAGGCTTATGGTCTTTTTACTTTCGATTTTCAGGTAGATGGCATTGTTAAGATTCCTTGCAATCGTTGTCTAGATGAGATGGAATTACCTGTTTCAGTATCAGATAAACTGAAGGTGAAATTAGGTCCTAAATTGACAGAAGAAGGGGATATTCTAGTGGTATCCGAAGATGATGGCTATCTAAATGTAGCTTGGTTTATTTATGAATTTATCGCTTTGGGTATTCCCATGAAGTATGTACATGCTCCTGGTAAATGTAATAAAGGGATGGTTGGGAAATTAGATAAACATCTACGTACGGATATTTATGATGATGATATGGATGATGATTTTAAGACAGAGGAAGACTCTGATTTAGCGTTATTCAATGATAATTCTAGGGATATTGATCCGAGATGGAATGAATTAAAAAAAATATTAGATAATAATTAAATTGTAAAAAAGAAATGGCACATCCTAAGAGAAGACAATCAAAAACGAGAACTGCAAAGAGAAGAACTCACGATAAAGCAGTTGCTCCTACTTTAGCTATTTGCCCTAACTGCGGTGAGTGGCACGTATACCACACAGTTTGTAACGCTTGTGGATATTATAGAGGTAAATTAGCAATTGTAAAAGAAGCTGCTGTTTAATCGGTTGCTTTTCTTAACGTTTACACGTTCTGTTTAGAATAAAGCCGGCGAGCTTCGGCTCTGTCGGCTCTTTTTTATAGAATAGGTAAATCAACAACTACAAAATGATGAAAAAAATACATGCAGTAATTACAGGCGTTGGTGGATATGTACCTAATTATGTATTGACCAATGAGGAGATCTCAAAAATGGTAGATACCAATGACGACTGGATTATGACTCGAATAGGGATTAAAGAGAGGCGTATTTTAAATGAAGAAGGATTAGGTACCTCTTACTTGGCGCGTAAGGCTGCCAAACAGCTAATGCAAAAGACCGGGGCTAATCCTGATGATATCACTGCTGTTATTTTGTCAACAACTACACCAGACTTCCCTTTCCCCTCTACTGCTTCTATCGTTTGTGATAAATTGGGTTTGAAAAATGCTTTTGCATTTGACCTTCAGGCTGCTTGTAGTGGCTTTTTGTATGCAATGGAAATGGCTGCTTCTTTGATAGAGTCGGGAAGACACAAAAAAGTAATCATCATTGGAGCTGATAAAATGTCCTCTTTGGTAAACTATCAAGATAGAGCAACTTGCCCTATTTTTGGTGATGGAGCTGCTGCCTGCATGGTAGAAGCTACGACAGAGGATGTTGGTATACGTGACTCCATTTTGCGTACGGATGGAAAAGGACTTCCCTTTTTGCACATAAAAGCAGGTGGTTCGGTTTGTCCCTCTTCTTATTTTACTGTAGATCATAAAATGCACTACTTGTATCAAGAGGGTAGAACAGTTTATAAATATGCTGTTTCTAATATGTCGAACGTAAGTGCAAAGGTTGCTGAAAGAAACAATTTGACCAAGGATACGATTGACTGGGTAGTACCACACCAAGCGAATGTTCGCATTATTGATGCAGTAGCAGAGCGTTTGGGTATTCCTTCGGAGAAGGTGATGATGAATATTGAGCGTTATGGTAACTCTAGTGCTGCCACATTGCCTCTTTGTCTGTGGGATTATGAGAAGAAATTGAAAAAAGGTGATAACCTTATTTTTACAGCATTTGGCGCAGGATTTACCTGGGGAGCAATGTATGTGAAATGGGGTTATGACGGTAGTACCTCTAAATAGTTGAACTCTATCAAAAAAACGCATCCAACATTGTAATCGGTGCGTTTTTTTGTATGTAATCATTAATTTTTATAATTTATGCATAAAGCAGGCTTTGTAAACATTGTAGGAAACCCGAATGTGGGGAAATCTACACTTATGAATTTACTCGTTGGCGAACGTGTCTCTATTGCCACTTTTAAGGCACAAACCACGCGTCACCGTATAATGGGTATATTGAATACCGACGAAATGCAGATTGTATTTTCGGATACACCAGGGGTGTTAAAACCTAATTACAAGTTGCAGGAGTCTATGCTGAACTTTTCGCACTCGGCGTTGTCGGATGCAGATGTGTTGCTTTATGTGACCGATGTAATAGAGAAGCCGGATAAAAATGCTGACTTTGTAGAGAAGGTAGCAAGAATGGATGTGCCTGTTTTGTTGTTAATCAATAAAATAGACCTTTCAAATCAGGAAGAACTAACACGGATTGTGGAAGAGTGGCACGAGCAGCTTCCAAAAGCAGAAATTATACCAATCTCAGCTACCTCTAAGTTTAATGTGGATGTAGTGATGAAACGTATCAAAGAATTAATTCCTGATTCTCCTCCCTATTTTGGGAAAGATCAGTGGACGGATAAACCCGCACGATTCTTTGTAACAGAAATTATTCGCGAAAAAATATTGCTTTACTATGATAAAGAGATACCCTATGCAGTGGAAGTGGTGGTAGAGCAATTTAATGAAGAAGCCAACAAAATTCATATTAATGCTGTTATTTATGTGGAGCGCGAATCGCAAAAAGGCATTATTATTGGCAACCAAGGGAAGGCACTTAAGAAAGTGGCTACCGAAGCGCGCAGAACGTTGGAGAAATTCTTCAATAAAACAATCTTTTTAGAGACCTTCGTGAAAGTCGATAAAGACTGGAGAAGCTCAACAAAAGAATTGAAAAACTTTGGATATCAATTGGATTAAAATCGACTGTGATAGTCGTAATATAAGAGTAAGAATATGGGAAATTTAGTAGCCATTGTAGGACGTCCTAATGTAGGTAAGTCTACGCTTTTTAATAGATTAACAAAAACTCGCCATGCCATCGTTAACGAAGAGGCTGGAACAACACGTGACCGACAATATGGCCAATCGGAGTGGTTGGGACGTGAATTCTCTGTAGTGGATACAGGGGGATGGGTTGTTAACTCAGATGATGTCTTTGAAGAAGAGATTCGTAAACAAGTTTTATTGGCTTTAGACGAGGCTGATGTTATTTTGTTTGTAGTAGATGTAATGAACGGAGTTACAGACTTAGATATGCAAGTGGCAACCATCTTGCGTAGAACCAAGAAGCCCGTTGTAGTTGTAGCTAACAAGACAGATAACAATGACTTGCAGTACAATGCTGCTGAATTTTACTCGTTAGGTTTGGGTGATCCTCAATGTATCTCTGCTTTAAGTGGTAGTGGTACGGGTGATTTCCTAGATTTGTTAGTTGAGAAATTTTCAAATGAACCTGAAGAGATTCTTGAAGAGGAGGTGCCTCGTTTTGCAGTTGTAGGTAGACCTAATGCTGGAAAATCTTCAATTATCAATGCTTTCATTGGTGAAGAACGAAATATTGTAACTGAAATAGCAGGTACAACTCGTGACTCTATTTATACTAAATATGAGAAGTTTGGTTTTGATTTCTACTTAGTAGATACTGCTGGTATCCGTAAGAGAAACAAAGTGAATGAAGATCTTGAATATTATTCAGTTATTCGTTCCATTCGTGCTATCGAGAACTCGGATGTATGTATCTTAATGGTGGATGCAACTAGAGGGATTGAAGGACAAGATTTGAATATTTTCTCATTGATACAACGTAACTCAAAGGGGTTGGTTGTAGTTGTTAATAAGTGGGATTTAATTGAGAATAAAGATACGAAAGTAATTAAGTCATACGAAGAAGCGATTCGTTCACGTTTGGCTCCATTTGTTGACTTCCCAATTATCTTTAGTTCGGCATTGACAAAACAACGTATTTTCAAGGTACTAGAGACAGCTCAAGAGGTTTTTGCTGCACGTACAGTGCGTATTCCTACAGCTAAGCTCAATGAGGAGATGTTGCCGCTTATTGAGGCTTATCCTCCTCCATCAAATAAAGGTAAATATATTAAGATTAAATATTGTACGCAGTTGCCTAATACGCAAGTGCCTTCATTTGTATTCTTTGCCAACCTTCCTCAGTATGTGAAAGAGCCTTACAAACGTTTCTTGGAGAATAAAATTCGTGAGAAATGGAATTTGACAGGTACTCCAATTCACATTTTCATCAGACAGAAATAGTCGAATTTGTTTTTGGAAGTAGTGGTTAAAATAGTTGGGTGTAGATCTGGTTACAGGGTTTGTACCTGTTCAATCACAACAGTTGATTAAAATTCTCCCAACTTGTTTTTTATCTGACAAAGAAATGTTCCTTTTGTAAAGGATCTTTGAATAAAATAAGGGTGCTAAACGAGTCTATTTAAGAGACTTAAAGCGTTTAATGTGATTTTTACATCCTTGTATAACTGTAAAATAGCCATATCAAAACTCAAAAATAGAGTTTGATGTGGCTATTTTGGATTCTTTTCAGTTTGCTGTTTTTTAAACTAACTTTCTGTTATGGTGACAAACTTATTTTTCGTAAATTTGCAGCGTTTTTCTATAGAATAAATATGAACGAATACGAAATAGCTGATATTCTTTTTAATAAGAAGAGAGTAGAGGTCACAACAAAACAATATGAGTTGATTAAAAAATCGTTTGATTTTTTAATGGATTACCAAGTGGGCAAAATAATTTATGGGATTAATACGGGATTTGGTCCGATGGCACAATACCGTATTAAAGAGGAAGATTTAACCCAATTGCAATACAATATCATTCGCTCTCATAGCTGTGGAGCAGGTGTGCCGTTGCCTAGTGTATGCATACGAGGGGCATTGTTGGCTCGTCTTCAAACATTCTTAGCAGGTAAGTCAGCTGTACATCCAGATGTAGTAAAGCTGCTTGTTGATTTTATAAACAACGACATCATTCCAATTGTTCCCGAACATGGAAGTGTGGGTGCGAGTGGTGATTTAGTTCAACTCTCTCACATCGCTTTAACATTGATAGGGGAGGGAGAGGTTCTTTACAAAGGAGATGTGATGAAAGCCTCTGAGGCTATGCAATTGTGTGGTATAACTCCTTTGTCTATGCATATTCGCGAGGGATTGGCGCTAACCAATGGTACAGCTGTGATGACAGGAATTGGTTGGGTGAATTTGATCTATGCACGCAAGTTACTCAAATGGTCGGTGTTAGCCTCTGTTATGATGAACGAAATCGCTTCATCTTATGATGACTTTCTATCAGATATATTGAATGGGCTGAAAGGACATCAAGGGCAGAATGAGATAGCGAAACTGATGCGAGATATTGCTGCTTCAAGTAAATTGCTTCGCAAAAGAGATAAAGAACTCTATACAGGAAATAAAGAGGAGGTGTTTAAGCACAAAGTGCAGCCTTACTACTCACTTCGCTGTATACCTCAAATTTTGGGTCCTGTTTCAGAAACGGTTGATAACTGTGCGAAAATTTTGTTGGAAGAGTTTCATGCGGTGGATGATAATCCCATTATTGATGTAGATACAGAGAATGTTTATCACGGTGGAAATTTTCATGGTGATTACGTCTCTTTTGAGATGGATAAGCTTAAAATAGCTGTAACCAAATTGACGATGCTTGCCGAACGTCAGATTAACTACCTTTTTCACGATCGTATCAATGGCATCTTACCTCCCTTCGTAAACTTAGGTAAGTTGGGATTAAATTATGGTTTACAAGCTGCACAATTTACTGCCACCTCTACTACGGCAGAGTGTCAAATGTTGTCAAATCCGATGTATGTGCATAGCATACCTAATAACAATGACAACCAAGATGTGGTAAGTATGGGAAGCAATTCTGCACTTATAGCTAGCCGAGTTATTGAGAATAGTTTTCAAGTAGTGGCTATTCAAATGATGGCTTTGGTACAAGCGGTTGATTGTTTAGAGATTTCAAAATCTCTTTCGGAGCAAACACGGGCTCTCTATTCGGACATTCGTCAAATAATTCCTATTTTTGTAGACGATTCTTCTAAGCACAAGGAGATAGAGAAAATAATTGCTTATTTAAAAGCCTAATAATTAGTTCTAAATTGATTTGCGAACTCTTTTGGATTTATACAATTGGGTTTGTTTTCATTACTAGATAATAGATTGTAGGTTTAGTATAATTTTACGATACAGCACACACTAAAAAGATAAAATGATGAAATTTGCACTGGTAACAGGAGCTAGCCGAGGAATAGGAAGAGCGATCTGTTTAAAGTTGGCTCAAATGGGCTATTTTGTATTAATCAACTACCTCTCTAATGAGACTGAGGCGAATCAAACGCTCTTGTTGGTAAGAGAAGCGGGTGGAGATGGAGAGCTTCTTCCTTTTGATGTCGCTAATCACACAGAAGTAACCGCTGTTTTAACAAATTGGCAGCAAAATCACGCAGGCAATTGTATCTCTGTATTGGTCAATAATGCAGGAGTTCGTCATGACTCTTTGCTTATTTGGATGGAACAGAATAACTGGAACTCAGTGCTTAATACCAGTTTAGGTGGCTTCTACTCCGTTACGCAACCCCTCTTAAAAGATATGTTGGTCAATCGTTTTGGCCGTATCGTAAATATTGTCTCTCTTTCGGGTATCAAGGGACTTCCTGGTCAGGTGAACTATTCAGCTGCTAAAGGGGGAGTGATTGCTGCTACCAAGGCATTGGCGCAAGAGGTTGCCAAAAAGGGGGTAACAGTCAATGCGGTAGCACCGGGTTACATCGCTACTGAGATGACACAGGATTTGGATGAAAAATCGTTGAAAAAGCTGATTCCAGCCGGTCGTTTTGGGCAGGCAGAAGAGGTGGCCGATTTGGTTGCTTTCTTAGTTTCTGATAAAGCAGCCTACATAACGGGTGAAGTTATTTCGATTAATGGTGGATTGTATACGTAGAGAAATAGTAAGGTTATGAACAATAGAGTTGTAATAACAGGTATGGGTATCTACTCATGCATTGGTAAAAATATAGAAGAGGTAACCCAATCTTTGTACGAGGGGAAATCAGGTATCGGATACGATCCTGTTCGTAAAGAGATGGGCTATCGCTCGGCATTAACGGGTATTTTAGAACGTCCCAATTTGAAGGGTGTTTTAGATAGAAGAAAAAGGACGTGTCTCTCTGAACAGGGAGAGTATGCCTATATGGCTACTGTCGAAGCATTGAAAAATGCATCGATGGATGAAGCATTTCTCGCGGAGAAAGAGGTGGGAATACTTTACGGAAATGATAGCAGCGCACTACCCGTTATTGAAGGAATTGATATCTTAAGGGAGAAAAAGAATACCGCATTGGTAGGTTCTGGCAATGTTTTCCAATCGATGAACTCTACAGTTAGTATGAATTTGTCAGTCATCTTCAATTTACGTGGCATTAACTTTACTGTCTCAGGTGCCTGTGCCAGTGGTTCACATTCGATAGGAATGGCTTTTTTCTTGATAAAGAATGGTTTGCAAGAGTGTGTCGTGTGTGGAGGTGCTCAGGAGGTAAATGCCTATTCAGTAGCAAGCTTTGATGCACTTAGCGCCTTTTCTATCCGCGAGGAGCATCCCGAACAGGCTTCCAGACCTTTCGACAAGAACCGAGATGGATTGGTTCCTAGTGGAGGTGCTGCTACACTTATCCTCGAAAGCTATGATTCTGCTGTAAAGCGTGGCGCGAAAATATTGGCCGAAGTCGTTGGTTATGGCTTCTCATCCAATGGAGAACATATATCTGTTCCCAATGTTGATGGGCCTAGACGTTCCTTAGAGAGGGCCATAGAGTCTGCTCAGGTGAGAATTGAAGAGATTGCTTACGTCAATGCGCATGCTACCTCTACTCCTTTGGGCGACTACAATGAGGCACAAGCCATAGCTCAAGTCTTTGCAGGGCACAAGCCCTATGTTGCTTCTACCAAGGCAATGACTGGACATGAAATGTGGATGGCAGGAGCCAGTGAAGCTGTATATGGTATCTTGATGATGCAAAACAATTTTATTGCTCCTAATATAAATTTTGAAGAGGGGGATGAGGTTACCTCTCAATTGAATATACCGAAAGAGCGAGTTGATATGGAGTTCGATATGTTCCTAACCAATTCATTTGGTTTTGGAGGAACCAACTCTTCACTAATTATAAAAAAAATAGAGAAACAATGAGAGAAGAAGAGATTATAAGCCGAATTAATGAAGTGTTAGCGGATGAGTTTGAAGCAGATGTATCCGTGATTTCACCCGATGCTATCTTGATGGAGGCGCTGGAACTAGATAGTTTGGATTTTGTAGATGTAGTAGTCTTGATTGACAAGAATTTCGGCGTAACTTTAACAGGTCCTGACTTTGTTGGGGTCAAAACCTTCCAAGATTTTTACGACTTAGTGATTCGCAAAGTGAATGAAAAATAGCGAAGAGCGTGAGTGGAGAGGAAAGTCTCGTGGAGGCTCGTGGGGACATGCCTTTTTTGTTGGCCTCATTCGCCTTGTAGGGGTGGTTCCTGCCTACTTCTTTTTAGCCTTGGTAGTGGTTTACTTTATACCTTTTGCTCCCAAGGCCACTCGAGCTATTTATAGCTACAATCGCAAGCGATTAAATTATGGGCGATGGAAATCATTGGTAAAGCTTTATTTACACTACTATACGTTTGGGCAAACCCTCATTGATAAGATAGCTATAGCCAATGGTTTATCGGATCAATACCATTTTGAATATGAGAATTACGACGCTTTCTTACACCATTTAGATGCAGGTTCTGTAACCATTTTGGGAGGACACATCGGATGTTGGGAAATTGGTTCTCAGTTTTTTGGAACGTATGCTTCTCGATTGAACATCGCGATGTTCGATGGAGAGTATCAAAAGATAAAGGAGGTTATTAAAACTTCAGATGCTTCATACAAAGTGATTGCTTTGAACGAAGGGGGAATTGATTCACTTCTTAAAATAAAACAGGCATTTGATCGAAAGGAGTATGTTTGCTTTCAAGGAGATCGTTACATGAATAAAGAGAGTGTAAGTGCGCATCCATTTATGGGTGGAACTGCTCTTTTTCCCAAGGGTCCTACGCTTATAGCTGCTAAATTTAAAACACCCGTTATTATCTATTTCGCTATGCGAGAAAAGGGCAGAAGCTATCGCTTCTTGTTTCAGGTGATAGAGGGTGGCTGCTCTCAACAAGAGTTACTCAAACAATATGTGGCTATGCTTGAATCTGTGGTAAAGCAATATCCTCAACAATGGTTTAATTTTTACGATGTATGGCAATCCGAATCGCATTAATATCTGCCAATCGGCACAAAGACCCCTATCCCGTTTATCCACTGGGTACGGCCTATTTAAAAGGATATCTGCAAACCCGCTTACCCGATAGTGAGATTGTAGTATGGGATATGAATCTACTGACGGATGAAGAGTTGGTGGAGCACCTAGAGAGATTCTCTCCTTTTTTGGTTTGTCTCTCTTTGCGGAATGTAGATGGTGCAAACTCTTTAGATAGGAGGGGATTTATAGGGGGCTATAAAGAGATAATGGGACAGATTCGCTGTGCTACGAAAGCAGCTGTTGTGATTGGAGGGGCTGCCTTTTCAATCTATCCTGAACTCTTTATGCGTGAGCTTGATGCCGATTATGGTATTCGAGGAGAAGGGGAACAGTTGATGTATGAACTTATAGACTCTCTTCATTCGGGCAAACCCCACTTGGTACATCCCCGTTTGTATACCAAGGCCGCGATGAGTGGTCGAATGGGTGGAACAGAAGCAAGAGCAGCAGAAACGTTCTTCTCTGTTGATAAACGAGAATGTGAAGAGTTGCCAACGGTGAAAGGAGTGTGTCAAAATTCAGGTTTGGATATTCAAGCGAAGACAAAGCAGTCTACAGATCGTTATATCCAATCACCTTGTGCTGTGTATGAATCAAACTTGGTAGAGCATTATTGGAAGCAGAGTGGTATGCTCAATATACAAACCAAACGAGGATGTCCTTACCATTGTATCTACTGTACCTACCCACAAATTGATGGGTGTAAAGTACGTACCATTCAAGTAGAATCTATTGTAGAGACTATGGCTAAAGCCAAGAGAGATTATGGCGCTGACTATTGGTTCTTTACCGACTCAGTGTTTAATCTGAAGAGGTCATTTAATTTGGAGTTGGCAGAAGCATTGATTCGAGAAGATTTACAAATCTCTTGGGGTGCTTACTTTTCACCTTCTAACCTCTCAGATGAGGAACTTGCTCTCTACAAACGGGCTGGTTTAAGTCACATCGAGTTTGGTACAGAGTCTTTTTGCGACGAAACATTAGAGGCTTATGGTAAGCAATTCACTTTTCGTGAAGTTGTTCGCTGTTCGGAGTTGGCTTTAAAAAACAACATATTCTATTCACATTTTCTTATTTTAGCGGGCTGGGGAGAAGATAAAAAACAGCTTACTACCACAATCGAAAATTCGAAGCAGTTAAGACATACGGTTGTTTTTCCTTATGTAGGTATGCGTATTTATCCCAAGACACTGCTGCACCAAAAGGCTATTCAAGAGGGAGTCATTGATAAAGAGGATGAGTTGTTAGAACCAGCTTATTACATAACCGAGGGGTTTGATCTAGAGGATACCAAACGAATGGCGCAAGCGAGTGGGAAGGCATGGGTTTTCCCCGATGCACCTCAAGAGGCACTTGTGCAAACATTGAAATTGAAACGAAATAAAAAAGGACCCTTATGGGAATATTTGAGAAAACCGTAAGTCGGGGTGAAGCTCTTTTGGAGTTAATTCCCCAACGAGCGCCCATTGTAATGGTCGATGAATTTTTAGGAGTAGAGGGTGCTGTTTCGGCAACTCGGTTTACCATAGCTGCAACCAATATCTTTTGCGACGAAGGAGTTTTTAGTGAGTGCGGGGTGATAGAGCACGTGGCTCAGTCAGCAGCCTTGCGTATGGGCTACTTGTTCAAAAGTAGTGGCAAAGAGGTGCCTTTGGGATTTATTGGAGCCGTAACTAAATGTACGTTGCATTCATTGCCTAAGGTAGGTGAAACACTTTATACCGAAATAACACTCGAACAAGAGTTGTTGCAAATCTCTTTAATATCGGCAATAGTCAAAGTAGGTGAGCAACCGATTGCGACATGCCAAATGAAAATATTTCTTCAAGAATAGCAGAACGACGTTATGAGGAAAAGAAGTAGACTAGCGGTAAAGTTGAAAAGTGAAACGACTGTGCGGGTACGCTTTAGCGAAGTGGACTCTATGCAGGTGGTTTGGCACGGTGACTATGTGCGCTATTTGGAAGATGGACGTGAAGATTTTGGCCGTAAATTTGCAGGCTTAGGCTATATGGATTTCTACGCTCATGGCTACACAGCACCCATTGTAGATTTGTCGATTCAATACAAACGGTCGCTTACCTGCAATGATACTGCAATCGTGGAAACCCGATACTTGGGGGCAGAAGGAGCAAAGATTTGCTTTGAGTATGAGATAAGACGAGAGTCAGATGGTGAGGTGGTAGCAACTGGTAGCTCTACACAGGTGTTTTTAGATAGTGCTGGAGAATTACAACTATTACCTCCTTCATTTTACATAATATGGAAAGAGAAATGGGAGCTACTGTAAGAAAAGTCTATTGTTCCGAAAGTGCGATTATAAGCTCTTTGGGAATAACTACAAAAGCCAACTATGAGGCGGTTGAACTATATAAAACGGCTCTTAGTCGTTACACAGATGGTACCCCTGTTTGTCTAATTGATAGAACAGCCTTTCCTACCAAGGAGTTGGAGGCATTTTCCTTTGCTGAACAGATAGCCATAGGTGTATTAGAGAATGTTATTTCTCACTCGGGAGTTTCGCTAGATGATACCCGTTCGTTGCTTATTCTTTCTACCACTAAAGGCAATGTTGATCTAATCCAAACCGATTTTGAACGAGCCTACTTAAGTGCTTTGGCTCATCGTGTAGCGACCTATTTGGGGGCAGTTAATGAACCCATTGTACTCTCTAATGCTTGTGTGTCGGGTGTGGAAGCCATATTGGTGGGTGCCAGACTTATTGAACAAGCAGAGTACGACAATGTATTTGTAGTAGGAGTTGATGTGGTGAGCGATTTTGTGGTGGCTGGCTTTAATGCTTTTAGAACCATTAGCCCAGCCATTTGTAAACCTTACGATCTTTCGCGAGATGGTTTGACTTTAGGTGAAGGAGCTGCTGCCCTATTGCTAACAGCTGATGAATCACTCTCTACATCAAAGGTGATAGTTGCAGGTGGGGGGATGTCATGTGATGCCAATCACATATCAGGGCCCTCTCGCACGGGAGATGGATTGGTCTTGGCCATTCAAGCTGCACTGGGTGAGGCAAAGCTCTCTGCTAGAGAGATCTCTTTTGTGAATACACACGGTACAGCTACCCCTTTTAATGATGATATGGAGAGTAAGGCTTTGAATCTCACTGAACTCACCTCTGCTCCTTGCAACTCTTTAAAGCCCTACTTGGGGCATACATTGGGTGCTTCGGGGGTTATAGAGGTTATCCTTTCACTCGAACAGCTCAAGAATAATTGCGTGTTTGGCATAAAAGGGTATGAGCAAAATGGAGTTCCTTTTCCGCTGAATGTAGAGGCGAATCACCGCTCAATAGAACTTCATCACTGTTTAAAAATAGCCTCGGGCTTTGGAGGAACCAATGCAGCCATTGTACTCTCTAAAGAGTTAACAGCTACTGCGGGTCAAAAAGAGGATTCTCCTGCATTTTTATCCACTGAGGCGACTCTACTTACGGAGGCGTTTAGTCTGAAAAATGGTTATGAACAGGTAGAAATTATTGAACGGGCATCTGTACTAATAGAGAAGGGATCGTCCTCTTTTACAGAGTACATTCGAAATGCCTATAAAGAGTTAGGGAAAGCAAATCTCAAGTTCTTTAAAATGGACGATTTGTGTAAATTGGGCTATGTAGCCTCTTGCCAATTGATGGAGGGAGTAGAACTTTCTTGTACCAAAGAGCGTGTTGCTATTGTATTGGCTAGCAAGAGTGGATCTCTTCATACCGATTTAATGCACCAATCCATCGTTGATAAGCACTTGCCCGAAGGGGCTTCACCTGCCATTTTTGTATATACATTGGCTAACATCGTGGCAGCTGAGATAGCGATACAACACAAATTTAAAGGAGAGTTAATCTTCTTTATTCAAGATAGAAAAAAGATGGACTATTTGTCCGATTATGCAAAGCAATTGATTCAATCAAATCGTTGCGATGCAGTATTATATGGCTGGTGCGAACTCTTAAAGGAGGAGTATCAAGCAGATTTAAAATTTATAACAAAGAAATAAGATGGAACAACTTAAACAGGAATTTAAAGAGAAGCTTATTGAAGCGTTGAACTTAGAAGATATTACTCCCGAAGAGATTGACGATGCAGCGCCTCTCTTTGGTGATGGATTGGGGTTAGACTCTATCGATGCGTTGGAGATCATGTTGATATTGGAGAAGTCGTACGGCATACGCCTCGAAAATGGGGCAGAAGCAAAAGAGATCTTTTTCTCTATTGATACGCTAACGGACTATATTTGTAAAAATAGAGGATAGTCAGATGGAGATAAAGGTTTGTGGAATGGGAGTTGTCTCCTCCTTAGGGGTGGGGTGTGCAGCCAACTTAGACGCACTGCTTGAAGAGCGTTGTGGGTTGGATCGACTCACTCTGTTTGCTAGTGCGATAGAGGTTCCTGTAGGAGAAGTGAAGTTCTCTAATGCTGCATTGAAGCAGCAGCTGGGGGTGTCTGTCGAATGCACCGTTTCACGAACAGCTCTGTTGGGGGCACTTGCTGCCAAGGAGGCAGTGATGCAGGCACAAATAGCTGCGGGTAGTAGAGTAGGGCTTATCTCTTCTACCACTGTAGGAGGCATGGATCTCTCTGAACAGTTCTACGAATCTTTTCATGTAGATTCTAAAAAGGGACGATTGCGCAACGTGGTTGGGCACGACTGTTCAACAAGCACCTCCTTTATCGCCGACTGTTGCCAGATAGAGGGATTTCAAACCACATTAAGTACGGCTTGCTCTTCGGCTGCCAATGCCATTATGATGGGTGCCGATATGCTTCGTGCCGATATGTTGGATTATGTCATTGTAGGTGGAGTAGATGCGTTGTGTCGCTTCACGTTGAATGGTTTTAATTCACTTCAGATTCTTGATAAAGAGCTCTGTAAGCCGCTGGATGCTCATCGCAAAGGATTGAATTTGGGTGAGGGGGCAGGCTATTTAGTATTGACGAATAAGAAAGAGTGTAATCATCTCTGCGGGTATTTAACAGGATATGCCAATGCCAATGATGCTTTTCATCAAACAGCCTCTTCAGATGATGGTGAGGGTGCTTATCTTGCGATGAAAGCAAGTGTTGAGAGGGCTCAAATTGGTGTGGAAGAGATTGATTACATCAATATGCACGGCACAGGTACAGGAAACAATGATGCTTCAGAGTGGGCTGCAGTGAAACGCCTTTTCGGCACAAAGACTCCCCCTTTTAGTTCTACTAAATCTTTTACGGGTCATACGCTTGCTGCTGCAGGTGGTGTAGAGGCTGTCTTTGCTCTATTGGCTATAAAGGAGGGGGTGCGCTACGCCAATCTTCGTTTTAATCAACCGATGGAAGAGGGGTCTTCTCCTCTGTTGCATACCGAACGAAATGTTAGAGTGAAGCATGTACTCTCCAACTCTTTTGGATTTGGGGGAAATTGCTCCTCTTTGATCTTTTCGGCTGAATCAACTCTTTGAGTCATTATTCTATTAAATCCATCGCTGTTATGAACTACTACATAAATTGCTTAAAAGAATTTCCGACCCTGAGGAGTGGAATAAAAGAACTTGTACCCGATATGAATTTGCGCCGCCGTATGAGCAAGCTGGTAAAAATGGCTGTTTGTACGGGGATAGAGAGTTTGAATGATTTTGAAGGGCAGGGTTCAATTGATGCAATTGTTACTGCCACAGGAATTGGCTGTATAGCTGATAGTGAGAAGTTTTTAGCCAATTTGCTTGACTCGAAAGAGCAGATGCTTAACCCAACTCCCTTTATTCAATCGACATTTAACACCGTTGGTGCTCAAATAGCAGTGATTAAATCGTTGCATGTCTACAACAATACCTTTACACATCGTTACACCAGTTTTGAAAGTGCATTGGTTGATGCTATGTTGCAGCTTACTGTTCACCACTCAAAGGCGGTGTTGGTAGGTGTGTTTGATGAGGCTACACCTACAGTTGAAACGGTAATGAAACGGATGGGATTGCTCAAGGATAAACCGTTGGGCGAGGGAGCTATCTTCTTTGTATTAACCAAGGAGCAGCTACCGACTTCGGTCGCTTTTATTGAGGAACTCTCATTTTTGCCTAAAAAGGAGGATGGACGTTTCGTTTCGTCTGAAAACAAGCAGGTGTGGTGCGGTGCAGTGGCTCAGGTGATGGCTCATTCCATTGCTTCTAATGAGGGTGGATACATTGTGAATGATTTGGGTGGCAAGTGTAACTCTTATATTAAGTTGCGATGTTTATAGCCATTCTTCTGTTCTGTTTGCTTGCTAGTGCGGCACTCTTTTATGCTTCGTACAGTATATCAGCAGGCTTTTATCTCAAGAGTTTGTGTTGCAATTATAGGGCAATAGATGAAGTAGCACTCACCTTTGATGATGGGGTAAATCCCGATACAACTCCTGAGGTGCTTCAAGTATTGAAGAGACATCGTGCCAAAGCAACCTTCTTTTTGATAGGTGAGCGGGCAGAAGCATACCCCGATTTGGTTCGACAAATAGTGGCAGAGGGGCATACCATTGGTAACCACTCTTATTATCATCGATGGAATTTCCCCTTGGGAAGTGAAGAGAAAATAGAGGAGGAGATGAGTCGGTGCCAAATGATTTTAGAGAAGATAACGGGTGAAAGAGTTTCGCTTTTTCGTCCACCTTTTGGAGTTACCAACCCCAATGTGGCGCGGGCAGTACGGAAGAGTGGATTACAATCAATAGGATGGAGCATCCGTTCCTTCGATACGATGGGTCATGAAAAAGAGAAAGTGGTGAAAAGAGTACTCCGTCAGTTGAAACCAGGTAAGGTTGTTTTGTTGCATGACGATAGAGCAGTTACCCCCCTCATCGTCGAGCAACTGTTGGAAGAGATTGAAAAGAGAGGGTGGAGGGCTGTAACGGTTCAGGAGCTCTTTTCGTTGCAATAGATTGATTTGGTTTGGCTGCTTTGCATTTTGACTGTTGCTCCTTTCGAAAAAGAGATTTTTTTCTCTTTTTGTACGCAACCGTTTTTGGTGTTGTACGGCCGTACGACACTCGTTGCACAGAAGTGCGACACGTGTCTTATAGGAGTGCGACACCCGTTGCACGGGTGTGCAACACTAAAAAGTTTGAGGGAAAGAGAGAGGGGTGGAATTGAAAGGTAGAAAATAGGAGTCTATTCAGTAGGATATTCTTCTTTATAATAAAGAAAACAGATGTATAGAAAAATAGTGGTTATGGTTCTACTTCTATCTGCTTTGAGTACAGTTGCTGCTCAAGACAGTGTGAAAGTAGCAGAGTTATTTAAAGAGAAACTAGCTGCGGTAAGCAGTAGTAATAAAACGATTCAAGCGCTTTTTACTCAAACACAAAAGGTGAAAAATATCAAAGAGCCCGTTGTCCGTAAAGGTAATTTCTATTACGACAACAAGGGTTTAATGGCGATGCACTACACCCAACCGCAAGATGATAAGATCATTATGTGTGAAGAGGCTTTTCTCTTAACTACTGCGGGGAAAACCAAACGTGTGGAGAGTGCAGCAAATCCAATGTTGGCACAGCTCTCTTTTATGATGCAGGCTTGTATGTCTGGTGATGTCTCCAAATTAGGAAGAGGGTGGCAAATGCAAGTTGAGCAGGTAGAGACTGAATTTAAAGTGGTTTTGATGCCTACCGATAGGCGCATCTCGCGTTATTTAACTGCTATTACCCTTTGGTTTGATGGTAACGATTTTACTTTGAATAAGCTTCGTATGGATGAGAAAGCAGGTGGATACACCCACTACTCCTTCACTAAGAAGCAGCTAAATGTGCCTATAGCGGCCTCACTCTTTAATGTTGAACTGTAGTATGAAAAAGAGTCTATTTTCCATTGAATTATTGAGTAAAAGCGAAGAATCGCTTTCTTACCAAGCTACCATAGATGTGAATCATCCCATTTTTCAGGGTCATTTCCCTGAGCAGCCCGTAGTGCCTGGTGTCTGTACGCTGGAGTTAGTAAAGGAGTGTTTGGAAGATGCCTTTCTCCGCAGAGTTCGTTACGCTACCATTCGGGAGTGTAAGTTCTTGGCAACTATTATCCCCTCTCAGCACACGACCCTTGAGTTGAAAATAGCTCTGAAGAAAGATTCTTCAGAAGCATTGAATGTTATGGTCTTAATCCTTTGTGGAGAGACTACAATGATGAAATTAAAAGCAAGCTTGATAAACGATGAACAAAACTAAAGAGATCTTCTCTACACATAAAGTGTTGGTGGTTATTCCCACCTACAACAATGCAGCTACCATTGCTCAAGTAGTGAATGATGTAAATCAGTGGGCTGCCCATGTGTTGGTCGTTAATGACGGCTCGACCGATGAGACTGAAACTATTTTACATGGGTTAGGGGTTAATCGCATAGGCTACTCCAAGAACAGAGGAAAGGGATATGCCATCCGCCAATCTTTTCGCTATGCGATGGAGCAGGGTTACCAATATGTGCTTACCATTGATTCTGATGGGCAGCACTATGCTTCTGATTTAGCCACCTTCGCTACCTACTTAGAAGAGTATCCAGAGAGGTTGGTAGTTGGTGCACGCAACCTACAAGCTGATAATATGCCCTCGAAAAACACCTTTGCCAATAAGTTCTCTAACTTCTGGTTTTGGGTTGAAACGGGGCAGAAGATGGAAGATACTCAGTCTGGCTTTCGCCTTTACCCCTTGAAGCGTATGGGTAAGATCTCTTTTTTATCGAATCGTTACGAATTTGAGGTTGAAGTGATTGTTCGTTCTGCTTGGAAAGGTGTGGAGGTATGCAACGTACCTATTCAAGTCTATTACCCCCCTCAAGAGGAGCGTGTATCGCATTTTAAACCGTTGAAAGACTTTACACGCATCTCCATTCTGAATACCTTTTTGGTATTGATCGCTCTTCTTGTTTACTATCCATGGCGTTGTTTGCAATGGTTTACCAAGGAGAATATAAGAAATTTTATAAAGAGCAATATAACCGAAACGACCGATTCCAACCATCAAGTAGCAGCCTCTGTCGGATTGGGCATTTTCTTTGGTATCCTTCCCATTTGGGGTTATCAGATGCTAACGGCTGCATGTACAGCACACTTTCTGAAGCTGAATAAAGTGCTTACGTTGGTTAGCTCCAACATTAGCCTTCCACCTCTTTTACCCTTCATCCTGTATGGTAGCTTCTGTTTGGGCGGTTGGATTTTAGGGCGAGAGGTTAATTTGGCATTTTCTTCTATAACGTGGGAAACTGCTTCGAATGATATTCTGCAATATGTGTATGGTGCGGTGACTCTTGCAGTGGCTTTGGGCATCATCTCCTATTTGGTAGTTCGTCTTTTACTGATTATTTTTAGAAAGAAACAGAATGGGTAATTTGTTTGTACAGATATACAACTACTTCTCTCGTTGCCGCAAGGTGATGTGGACTCTTTTATTAGTAACCACACTGATTATGATGGTGGGGGCTATGCAGGTACGTTATGTAGAAGATATCACCTCTTTTTTTCCAAAACAAGCGCAAGATTTATCGCTTGTTTTTGAGAATTTACCTGCTAAGGATAAGCTGGTAGTTATGTTTTCGCCCAAAGAGGGCGGGAAAATGCAGGAGAAAGATTGTACCAATAACCCTCAATCTTCGCTGACTCAAGCGGATGGTGACTCTTTGACTTTGGCAATGGAGGGTGCTGATTCTCACAATTCGGATCTGGCAAGTGCGTCCAAAATGGGTGGTGATTGCGTAGTCGATGAACTGATTCATAGTGCTGAATCTTTTGCGGCTCTTCTTGCTGAACAGGAGGGTTTCCAACGGAATGCATCGCTCACACTAGGGGTTGACGATGTACTGGTTGATTCGCTTTCTCACTTTATCTATGAATATCTTCCCCTGTGGTTGAATCATCATGAGCTGGGACAATTAGATTCTCTCTTTAGTGAGAAGAGCATCGCTGCAACCGTTCGCAGCAATTACAATCAACTTTTATCCCCTTTGGGAGGTTATATCTCCGATTTCATCTACAAAGACCCCTTGTTGCTTGGCGCGAAAGCTTTGGGAAGTTTACAAAATCTAGGGAATAATATTCGTTACAAGGTGATTGATGGGTATATCTTCTCGTATGATGAGAAGATGTTACTTTGCTACATTGAGCCGCAAGGAGTGCGGAATAGTTCTTCCAACGAAGAGCTAATCGATATCATTGAAGCAGCTGTGAAGGTTATTAACAACCAGAACCCTACTGTGCACGTTGACTATTTTGGTGCGCCTGCTGTAGCTGTTTACAATGCTAGGCAGATAAAGCAAGATACCATGTTGACGCTTAACATAGCCATACTTCTGGTTGTCCTCTGCATGGGAGTTGTCTTTAAGAATCGTTATGCACCGCTATTAGTTATCCTTCCTGTACTTTATGGA
The DNA here is from genome assembly GCA_051658485.1 of Phocaeicola sp. Taxonomy (GTDB): domain Bacteria; phylum Bacteroidota; class Bacteroidia; order Bacteroidales; family Bacteroidaceae; genus Phocaeicola. Next base: position 16,010 of record JBOFMR010000052.1, on the reverse strand, counting down.
GGGCTTTTTGCCCTCTCTGTCATCTATCTGCTGACAGGTGAAATCTCATTGATTGCTGTGGGTGCTGGTTCGGTTGTATTAGGCATTGCTTTGAGCTATTCCATTCACCTCTTGGCACATACCAATCACAGTCACTCTATGGAGCAGGTGATTCGCGAATTGGTTTATCCCCTTACAGTAGGTAGTTTCACCACTATTGGAGCATTTGTAGGATTGATGTTTACCAACTCTAAACTGTTGCAAGACTTTGGGCTTTTCTCCTCACTGACCTTGGTCGGAACGACGCTCTTTGTATTGGTTTTCTTGCCTCAATTGTTGAATACAAAGGGGGAATCGGGAGCTTCCAGTCGAATATTGTCGTGGGTAGACCGACTCTGCAGCAAATCATTTGATAAGAAGCGCGGTTTGGTATGGACCATTTTTCTTCTTACGCTAGTTCTAGGATTCTTCTCTAACGACGTGAAGTTTGATAGTGACATGATGAATCTGAACTACAATCCCACACACTTACAGAGAGCCGAAGAGCGTTTGAACCATTTTATAGGGAAGGATTCTACAGAATCGACTGTGCTATTTATTGCTTCAGCACCCACGGTGGATGAGGCTGTAGAGAACTATAATCTGCTTTGCCGTACACTCGATTCGTTGAAAACATGTGGTAAAATATCCTCTTTCTCCTCTATTGATCAATTTGTGGTATCTGACTCTTTGCAGCGTCATAAATTGCATTTGTGGAGTCAATATTGGGAAAAACAATCCCCCGATGAGCTCTATAATCGCATCAAAACAGAGGCGCTTAAGGTTGGTTTTGAGGAAGATACTTACCTTCCTTTCAGTGAATTATTAGCAAAGAATTATAGCCCCTTGTCCTATGACAGTTGTTCTGTTCTAAACAATCTCTTTAAGGAGTGGTTCTCTTCGAATGCGTCCATAACCTCCTTTGCCGCACAGGTGAAACTGAATGCGGATGATAAGGAGATGATTTACTCCCTGTTTTCTGAAAAAAAGGGAATCGTAGCAGTTGACCGCTCTTTTTTCGCCAGTAAGATGGCTGAGGATGTGAATGAAAACTTCTACCTCATACTCTATCTATCTGGTGTATTGGTCTTTTTTGCTCTTCTACTCTCTTATGGGCGCATAGAACTTACACTCATCTCTTTCCTTCCGATGTGCTTTAGTTGGCTGATTATATTGGGGGTAATGTCTATTTGTGGAATTAGCTTTAATATTGTTACCATCATACTCTCTACCTTTATCTTTGGTATAGGTGATGATTTTAGCATCTTTATAATGGATGGACTATTGAGTGAGTATCGCGATAGGAGAGAGATGCTTACTCACCACAAGACTGCAATCTTTTTCTCGGCTTTTGCCGTATTGGTAGGAATGGGTGCTTTGATTTTTGCCAAACACCCTGCCGTGCATGCACTCTCGATTATTTCGGTAGTGGGAATTGTGGTTGTAGTTGTGGTGGCATACACCATTCAACCCTTTATTTTCAGGAAACTTATCACTCTGCCTACGCAGCAAGGGCTATTCCCCTATACGTTGGTTGGACTACTTCGTTCACTTTACGCTTTTAGTCTGTTTGTGTTGGGTTGTTCCATCCTACAGGGGATAATTCCTCTGTTGTTCCTTTTCCCAATTGGAGGCAAAAGACGAAAACGATGGATACATATCGTTCTCTGCTATTTTATCCGCTTCTTTTTGTGGGCAATGTTCTTCTTATCCAAGAAACAGATTGTTGATACGAATGAGAACTTTGAGAAACCTGCGGTAATCATAGCCAATCATCAATCCTTTATTGATATATTGGTACTGCTTAGTTTGCATCCCAAGTTGGTAATGGTTACTAAAGAGTGGGTTTGGAAATCGCCAATTTTTGGACGAATCATTCGTTACCTTGACTTTTTTCATGCAGGTGAAGGACATGAAGCGTTGGTCGACTCTTTGCAACAGAAAGTAAAAGAGGGATACAGTATTGTAATTTTTCCTGAAGGTACCCGCTCTCCCGATTGTAAAATCAAGCGCTTTCACAAAGGTGCATTCTACTTGGCAGAGGATTTGAAGATTGATATCTTGCCCATTGTTCTCTATGGAAATGGATGGATATCCTCTAAGCGACAACCGCTCTATATCAAGGCGGGTTTGATTGCTACTAAGATCTTACCACGCATCTCTGCTAGCTCTACGCAGTTTGGGTTAACCTATCAAGAACGAAGTAAACAAGTGGCTGCCTACTTTAGAAACGAATATCAGCTTTTGTATGAAGAGTATAATCGTAGTAGTAATCCCTATTTCCGTGGGGCTATTATTCAAAATTACATCTACAAAGGGCCTGTTTTAGAGTGGTATATGCGCGTAAAATTGGCTTTGGAGGGGTGGTATGACCTTTATGACCGTTTGCTGCCCCGCAGTGGAACTCTTGTTGACTTGGGATGTGGTTACGGTGCGATGAGTTACATGCTATCGATGCTTTCCGACCAAAGAAAGATTGTAGGAGTCGATTATGATGACGAGAAGATAGCACTTGCCCAACATGCCTTCTTGAAACATGAAAACATCAGTTTTGAACAGGCTGATATTAGAACTTACAACATACCTCCCGCTGATGGATACATTATAAGCGATGTGTTGCACTACATAGATAGAGAGTCGCAACGCAAAGTGATAGAGCAGTGTATGGCTGGGCTGCGAAGTGGTGGCGTACTCGTTATTCGCGAAGGAGATACCTCCGTGGAGCAAAAACATGCTCAAACTGAGGAGACAGAACGTTGGTCTACCAAGATTCTTAAATTCAATAAGAGTGAAGGTGAACTCTTCTTCCTCTCTCGTGTATGGCTTGAAGAGGTTGCAAAAGAGAATTCGATGGATATGAGAGTGGTAGAGAGTAGTTCTAAAACAAGTAACACCTTATTTGTTTTTACACATACAAAGAAATAGGTGATGGAAAAGATATATGATGTAGTAATCATAGGTAGTGGACTAGGCGGTTTAGAGTGTGGCGTGATACTTAGTAAGGAGGGTTTCAAAGTGTGTGTCCTAGAACAGAATGCCGTTCTAGGAGGATGTTTGCAATCCTTTAAACGATATGGTCGTACCATTGATACGGGGATTCACTACATAGGTAGTATGGGTGAGGGGCAGATTATGCAGCAATATATGAAATATTTTGGCATTTACGATCAGCTCTCAGCCATTCGGATGGATGACAATTTTGATGTGTTATCGCTTCCATCAGCAGGCACTTACAGCTACAAACAGGGCTATGACTCATTTATCCATTACTTGACAGATTGTTTTCCAGAAGAGAGAGCAGGTCTTATTCGTTACTTCCAGAAGGTGAAAGAGATTGGATCGTCCATTGATATAAATGTACACAAAAGGGGACTCTTCTCGTCAGGCTCTATAGACTGTTTGAGTGTCAGTGCAGTTGAATTTATTAATGATTGTGTGACTCATCCTACCCTGCGAAGTGTGTTGGGTGGAATCAATATACTCCATGGTGGAACCCGAGAGAGTACAAATCTTTATCACCACGCCATGATTACTCACTCCTACTTACAGGGCGCTTATCGCTTTGTAGGAGGTACACAAAAGGTGGTGGAGCTATTGGCCAATCAAATCGTCACTCACGGGGGAGTGATTCGCAAGAATTCGAAAGTAACCTCCATTGGTGCCGAAGGTAGTTGTGTTCAGTATGTAGAGTTAGAAAATGGAGAGCAGATAAGAGCGACCCATTTTATCTCAAATTTGCATCCAGCTGTGACTTTTGATATGGTGACAAAAACCTCTGCTATCAAAAAAGCTTATCGTACTCGACTCCATTCATTGACCAATACCTACGGACTATTCTCTACAGCATTGCTCATGAAGCCCAATCGTTTCCCCTATTTAAATCAGAATTTTTACTATTTTCATAGTGATGATGCGTGGGACGTTATTCTTGATTCTGCTTCACTTCAGCCCAAGTTGGCTATGTTAAGCATACAAAAAGAGTCTGTTGAGAGTTCGTATGCTGATGTAGTAAGCTTAATTACCCCCATTGATCTTACGATTTTTAAAGAGTGGAGTGGAATGAAAATGGGAGAGCGGGGAGATGGTTACAAAGAGCTAAAAGCTAAGATAGAAGAGCGTTTGATAAACTATGTTTTGCAGCGACATGGTGACTTTAGTGACTCTATAGAGCGAGTCAATTCTGCAACACCACTAACTTACGAGTACTATACAGGAGTACCCCAAGGGTCAGCTTATGGGATTTTGAAAGATTGTAGAAACCCTGTAGCAACGCTCTTTCCCACACAAACCAAGTTGAGCAATCTGCACCTAACGGGACAGAATGTCAATGTACACGGTGCGCTGGGAGTAACGCTTACCGCTGCCAATACGTGTGGCGTTTTGTTGGGTGAAAGCTACTTGGCAAAGAGAATTGGAGAGAGCTAACACGAGTGGATGTAGCTGGAAGGTGCGTGAGTGAAAGGAAAAAGAGATGAATGAAAACAATTTATGATGATTCAAAAGAGATATAAGAAAGAGGGAAAGGGAAGAGCACTTCTACTTAAAGGGGTAAAGGTTTTTCTTGCACTGGTACTGGTTTTACTACTTGTGCCCATTGTGGTATTTGTGGTATTGTATCAGCGAGCTGATATGGGTGAGCCTGTTTTAACCGTTCATCCGACCGAATATCAGATTTCTGGTGAGAGTGATTCACTTTATTGTCAAGGTTCTTATCTTAAAAAGAATCGTTTCGGATTGTGGGAACTCTATGTAGAGGGTTCGGGGCAGGTACGTGGTGCAAAGCAGGGTGCTTTGACAGCCCAGCTGATGAAGTATCAAGAGGATGTCTTTATCAACCAAATACGAGAGATTGTTCCATCCGATTGGTATTTAGGTTTGCTGCGCCGCTTTATTATTATCTTCAATCGAAATATGGGTAAACACATTCCGCTGGAGTATCGCAACGAGATTGCGGCGATGTCGCAATTCTGTACAGATGAGTACAATGCTATTGGCACCCCCTACGAGCGGCAACTGAATTATCACGCTGCACACGACATTGGTCACACCATGCAGCAATATATGTTGGTAGGGTGTAGCTCTTTCGGTGTGTGGGGGGATAAATCAGAGACGCATAGTTTGTTGGTAGGGCGTAATTTTGACTTCTATGTAGGTGATGATTTCGCAAAGAATAAGCTTATGACCTTTGCCGTACCCGACGAGGGTTATCGCTATGCCAGTATCGGTTGGGCAGGAATGGTCGGAGTACTTTCGGGTATGAATCAGTGTGGATTGACTGTTACTATTAATGCTGCTAAGGGGGCTATCCCTACCTCGGCAGCCACTCCCATCTCCATCTTGACGCGCGAAATATTGCAATATGCCTCTACCATTGAAGAGGCTTATCACATTGCCCAATCTAGAGAAACCTTTGTGAGTGAATCGATTTTAATAGGATCTGCTGCCGATAGTTGTTGCGCCATTATTGAGAAAAGCCCAACTCAAACTGCACTTTATAGAGCCAATGGGGAGCTAATTGTCTGTACCAACCATTTTCAGTCAGCCGATTTCCAATTGGATGAATACAATGTAGAGAACCTAGCCACTAGTGATAGTCGTTACCGATATGAACGCTTGTCTCAACTGTTGGATCTTTCACCACAAATCGATTATCGAGAGGGTGCAGCAATACTCAGAAACCGATTGGGAATGGATGGTGAAGAGATTGGTATCGGAAACGAAATGACCCTTAATCAATCCATTGCTCACCACAGTGTCCTCTTTATGCCTCACGAGCAACGGATGTGGGTCTCGACCTCACCTTGGCAGTCGGGAGAGTTGTTGTGCTATGACCTATCTGGATTCTTTAGCAAGAATGAGTTGCCTGTAGCTGCACCAGCTTACAATATAGCAGCCGATTCAACTTTCCTACTCGCTGACTATCCTTTGCTAAAAAGCTACAGAGCGGGGATACAAAAGCTAAAGAGTGCGATGAAATCGAAGGAAAAACTCTCTGAAGCCTATGTAGACTCTTTCCGTTTGTTTAATCCGCATCACTATTATACCCATCGTATTCTGGGTGATTACTATCGCTTGGAGGGTGAGAATGAAAAAGCAGCCACTATGTACAAAGCTGCATTGAATTGTTCCATTCCCTATCGCTCTGAGCGTGTTGAGATAGAACAGCGGTTGAAAGAGTAAAGAGGTAAAGGAACTTTTAGGCTTTGCCAACTTCTAATCCTGTTACTAAAAAGTAACTGTTTAAACAATAAATAGGTGAGTAGGGCTCGCTGAAGCAAACACATCATGAGCACTAACCAACGAAGTATAGAACTAGAACGCAATAATCGAAACGATGATACACCATTCAAAACTTTCATTTGCTACTCCTGAAGCGATCAGTCGCTTTCAAGAGGAGCGTCTTCAAGAGGAGATTGCCTACTTGAACCAACACTCTCCCTACTACCAAAGAGTTTTTCGGGAAAATGGAATTGATCCACACTCCATCCAGACCATTAAAGACCTTCAGCTCCTACCTGTTACTACCAAGGAGGATTTGCAATGTTATAATGAAGAGTTTCTAGCTGTCCCAAAGGGGGAAATCATTGATTATGTCACCACCTCTGGCACATTGGGCAATCCTGTAACTCTTGCTTTGACCGATTCGGACTTAAGTCGTTTGGCTTACAACGAATCGCTCTCTTTTACTACAGCGGGAGCCCTTCCTTCCGATATTTTGCAACTCATGGTAACCCTCGATAAACGTTTTATGGCTGGGCTAGCCTATTTTATGGGTGCGCGTGAATTGGGGTGTGGAGTTGTAAGAGTGGGAAATGGAATACCCGAATTGCAGTGGGATACCATTCACCGAATTAATCCTACCGTTTGCGTAGTTGTACCCTCTTTCTTAATGAAGCTCATTGAATTTGCCAAAGCGAATCACATCGATTACCGCCAATCCTCACTCAAGCGCGCCATTTGCATTGGTGAATCTTTGCGTCTACCTAGTGGTGAGTATACAGCATTGGGGCTGAAACTGACTAAAGAGTGGCCTGAACTGGAACTCTTTTCTACCTATGCCTCTACCGAGATGCAAAGCTCCTTTACCGAATGTGAACACCATTGTGGCGGACACCTACCAGTGGATTTAATTATTGTTGAGTTGTTAGATGAGCATAACAAGCCTGTCAAAGAGAATGAAGTAGGCGAGGTAACCATTACAACGCTGGGTGTAAGAGGTATGCCATTGCTTCGATTTAAAACGGGTGATGTTTGTATGGCATACAAAGAGCCTTGTGCATGTGGCAGAAACTCGATGCGACTTAGCTCGGTACTGGGGCGAAAAGGGCAGATGATAAAATACAAAGGAACGACGCTCTACCCAACTGCTCTCTATGATATACTTGAACATTTGCCAGAAGTAGAGAGCTATATGATAGAGGTTTATACAGGCGAGCTTGGTACCGATCAGATTGTATTAAAGATAGGAAGCCGTCGCGCAGATGATGTTTTTGAAAAAGAACTTAAAGACCTTTTCCGTTCAAAAGTTCGTGTGGCACCTGAAATAGTTTTCGAGCCTATTGACTTTATCCTTAAAAAACAACATCCTGCAATGAGTCGCAAACCAATAAAATTTATAGATTTGCGTTGAAAATATTAAATAGACTTGTTATATTTGAGAAAAATAAAGAGCAATCGTTATACTAAAAACCTTTTTTATATGGGTAGATAGCTGTTTAATTGATTGGAAAAGAGATGACTAGTTTATTGTTCGTTGAAATTAGAGATAGAATAAGTATAAATTAAAAAAATGACAAAATGAAAAAACTATTTGTTATGTTGGCACTTCTTGTAGTGGTATCTACAAGTTTTGCAGGAGAGACAAAAGCTCCCATCAAGGTAGACTTTTACGGTGTTGATTTCTCAGAAGTCGTGGTTACAGGTGCTGTTGAAGAGTGTGATAAATTTATAAAAGTGTTCGAAGGCATAAACAACCTTCTTGTCGTAGAGGCAAAAAAATACAATGTAGGTGAGTTCTTGAAGGTTAATGTAGCCTCAATCGACTGCAAGGTTGCATTGGAACGTATTGAAGCACTTCAAAATGTAGATTTTAAGGACAAACCAGTTCCTACAATTGATTTGAAGAAGATTCTCTCTTTTTATCCTACTACTGAAAATTACGGATTGGTTATAGTTGCTAAGGAGTTAAATAAAACCTCAGATAAAGGAACTTTTGTCGCTGTTATCTACGATGGAAAGAGTAAAGAGATTGTCTCTACTTACGAGCTTTCTGGAAAGAGCAAAGGATTTGGTTTAAGAAACTACTGGGCAGGTTCATTATACAATGGATTAGTCCGAGCTAAAGTGAAATAGTATTGGCTATTAGCTGCACATTTATTTAGGTGTTTAGGGAGCCTTTAAATCGAATTTAAATGCTATCCAAACACCTAAATATTATCATTGAATATTTATTATTTTTTTCAATAACTCGTGGTTTGAGTTGGTGCAAAGTAGTGAAATTAGTAAGAACATAGAGACGAAGAGCGGGTTTACTTCAAGAAAAGATACCCCAAAAATAACACGAAAATGAGGAGAAAAATAGGATAGGTAGCTCCATCGATAAACAACAATGAGAGAACTACCTCCTTAATATAACTAATGTTATTTGCTTCTATTCCCTATTTTTTACGTACTTTTGCGACAAATTAAAAACCCATTTTTTATAACCCAACATGGCAAATGTGATAAAATTACGCAAAGGCCTGAACATTAACCTGAAAGGAAAAGCCGCTCAGGAGGTTATTGACGTGAAAAAAACAGAGATTTATGCATTAAATCCAGCTGATTTTTACGGAGTAACTCCCAAAGTAGTGGTTAAAGAGCAGGAATATGTACTGGCTGGGGGTGTATTGTTCGTCGATAAGAACTGCCCCGAAAAGAAATTTGTCTCTCCAGTGAGTGGTGTAGTAACCTGCATTGAAAGAGGCGAACGTCGTAAAATTCTTAGCATCTCAGTAGCAGCTTCTGCCGAACAAGATTACGCTGAGTTTGGCAAGAAAGAGGTCTCAAAACTGACTGGCGAAGAGGTAAAGAAAGACCTTCTTGAAGCTGGTCTTTTTGCATTTATGATGCAACGCCCTTACAGTGTGGTGGCAGACCCCAATGTGACGCCGAAAGGTATCTTTATTTCGGCATGGGATACAAACCCGCTTGCTGCCGACTTTGAATTTGTACTGAAAGGACAAGAGAAAGATTTTCAAACAGGATTAGATGCTTTGGCTAAAATAGCTAAGACCTATCTAAACATCGGTGCTTGTCAAACGAGTAGTGCATTAACGGCTGCTAAAAATGTAACAGTAACTGCTTTTGAAGGTGCTAATCCTGCGGGTAACGTAGGTGTGCAAATTAATCACATCAACCCTATCAATAAAGGTGAAGTGGTTTGGACCATCGGTGCAGAAGAGGTTATCTTTATTGGTCGTCTTTTCAACACAGGTCGAGTAGACTTAACTCGCACGCTAGCATTAACCGGTTCAGAAGTTAGAAAACCTGCTTACTGTAAGATGAAAGTGGGTGCACAACTTACCGATCTATTTGCTTCAATTACCACCAAAAATCAACCGCTTCGTTACATTAACGGAAACGTGTTTACAGGTACACAAGTAAAAGCAAATGGTTACTTAAGTGCCTATTCAACGAGCCTTACTGTTATTCCTGATGGCGAGAATGTACACGAATTTTTAGGATTCGTAATGCCTCGTTTCGACCAATTCAGTACGAGCCGCAGCTACTTTAGCTGGTTGTTTGGCAATAAAGAGTATACACTTGATGCTCGTGTAAAAGGAGGAGAGCGTCACATGATTATGTCTGGTGAATACGAAAAGGTATTCCCTATGGATATCTATCCCGAGCACCTTATTAAAGCCATCATTGCGGGCGATATTGACCGTATGGAGGCATTGGGTATTTACGAAGTGGCACCTGAAGACTTTGCTGTTTGCGAATTTGTTTGCTCTTCCAAAGTGGAGTTGCAACGCATCGTGCGTCAAGGATTGGATATGCTTCGCAAGGAGATGTGTTAAGCTCAGTACAAATTAAGAATCATTTAAACTAATGAAAGCGTTAAGAAATTATCTAGATAAGATAAAGCCCAACTTCCAGGAGGGGGGCAAAATGCACGCACTTCACTCGGTATTTGATGGGATTGAAACATTTTTGTTCGCTCCCAACACGACATCGAAGAGTGGTGTTCACATTCACGATGCCATTGATAGCAAGCGCATCATGAGTATCGTGGTAATCGCATTGGTGCCAGCTTTGCTGTTTGGTATGTTCAATGTAGGTTACCTGCACTACTTGGCAGTAGGTCAAGAGGCAAGCTTTTTCGAAAAGTTCATTTACGGTTTCCTAGCTGTACTACCTAAAATCATCGTATCGTATGGTGTCGGTTTGGGAATTGAGTTCATCATTGCACAGTGGAAGAAAGAGGAGATTCAAGAGGGATTCTTGGTTTCAGGTCTTTTGATTCCGATGATTGTGCCTGTCGATTGTCCATTGTGGATTCTTGCTATTGCGGTAGCCTTCTCGGTTATCTTCGTGAAAGAGATCTTTGGAGGTACAGGTATGAACATCTTTAATCCTGCCATTGGTACACGTCTATTCTTGTTCTTTGCTTATCCTGCAAAGATGTCGGGTGATAGCGTATGGGTAAGTACACAGTCTATCTTTGGTATGGGCGGTGGCAACCTAGTGGATGGTTATACAGGGGCAACCTTGTTAGGTCAAGCTGCTACAGCCAGTGCAGATACTGTTTTGGTAAACATTGACGGTTCACAAGCTACATTTATGGATATGGTATTGGGATTCATTCCAGGCTCTATTGGCGAAACCAGTGTGGTAGCCATTGCATTGGGTGCTATTCTATTGCTTTGGACAGGTGTTGCTAGCTGGAAAACAATGGGTTCTGTATTTGTAGGGGGTGCAATTATGGCACTTATCTTTAATGCAGCAGGTCCAGAAGGCAACATGATGGCTTCTATGCCTTGGTACGAACATTTGGCGTTGGGTGGTTTCTGTTTCGGTGCTGTTTTTATGGCTACTGACCCTGTTACCTCAGCACGTACAGAGACGGGTAAATATATCTACGGTCTCTTAATCGGTATGCTTACCATCATCATCCGTGTATTGAACCCTGGTTATCCAGAAGGTATGATGCTTGTTATCTTTTTAATGAACATTTTCGCTCCACTTATTGACTACTACGTAGTTCAAAGCAACATTACGGCACGCGAAAAGAGAATGATTAACCGTTAAATATCGAAACAGTATGAATACTAATAGTAATTCTTATACCATTCTGTATGCTTCGGTAATGGTTATTGTAGTAGCTTTTTTATTGGCTTTTGTATCTTCTTCTTTGAAAGATATTCAAAATGCCAATGTAGAGCTAGATGGAAAGAAGCAAATATTGGCTGCATTGAATCTACGTAACAGTAGTGATGTAGCTGCCGATTACACTAAGTTTGTAAAGCAAGATCAATTGATGCAAGCTGATGGAACACTTGTAGCTTACGAAGGTGTTTTCCAATCGTCATATAAAGAGGAGATGGATGCTAATCGTTTCCACGTTTTTGTATGCGAAGTAGAGGGTGCTACAAAATATGTACTTCCTGTCTGCGGTGCTGGTCTTTGGGGTCCTATTTGGGGTTATGTAGCCTTAAATGAGGATAAAACAACCGTTTATGGTGCCTATTTCTCACACAAAGGAGAGACTCCTGGTTTGGGAGCAGACATTGCAACTGAGAAGTTCCAAGACCAATTTATCAACAAAGAAGTGTTTAATGGAGATGAAATCGCTCTTACAGTAGTGAAAAACGGTAAGGTGGTACATGACCATTATGAAGTTGATGGTATCTCAGGAGGTACTATTACCTCAGTAGGTGTAGCTCACATGCTTCGTGATTGCTTGGGTGTGTATGCTAAGTTTTTAACTAATAAATAAGAGGAGATAGCAAAATGAGTGCATTATTTTCTAAAAAGAATAGAGAAGTTCTTTTGACTCCACTTGGGTTAAACAATCCAGTAACTACACAGGTATTGGGTATCTGTTCGGCGCTAGCCGTAACGGTTCAGTTAGAGCCTGCGGTGGTAATGAGCCTTTCGGTAGTAATTATTACAGCATTGTCCAATTTTGTCATCTCTTTGATGCGTAACACGGTACCTAATCGTATTCGTATCATTGTGCAATTGGTGGTAGTAGCTACTTTGGTAACGATTGTGAGTGAAGTGTTGAAGGCATTTGCTTACGATGTGAGTGTACAACTTTCTGTATACATTGGTTTGATTATTACCAACTGTATCTTGATGGGTCGTTTGGAGGCATTTGCCATGATGAACCGCCCTTGGGAATCTTTCCTTGATGGAATAGGTAACGGTTTGGGTTATGCTAAGATTCTAATCATGGTTGCTTTCTTCCGCGAATTGTTGGGAGCAGGAAGCTTGTTTGGACATCAAATCATTCCTCAATCGATGTATGATGCAGGTTATATGAATAATGGTATGATGTTGATGCCTCCTATGGCATTGATTCTTTGTGCTTGTATTATTTGGTACGAACGTGCTAAGAACAAAGAGTTGCAAGAGTCAAGCAACTAATCCCCATCTATAAAACAAAAATAATATGGAATATTTAAGTTTATTTGTAAAGTCCATTTTTGTGGAAAACATGGTTTTCGCATACTTCCTGGGGATGTGTTCTTACTTGGCAGTATCGAAAAACGTGAAGACAGCCCTAGGTTTGGGGTTGGCAGTTACGTTCGTATTGGTCGTAACGCTCCCTGTAAACTACTTGTTAGAGAACTACGTACTAAGAGCCAATGCTTTGGTTGATGGAGTTGATTTGAGCTTCTTGAGCTTTATTCTTTTCATCGCCGTAATTGCCGCTATTGTACAGTTGGTAGAGATGGTTGTAGAGAAATTTACCCCTTCGCTCTATGCCTCACTCGGAATTTTCCTTCCGCTAATTGCTGTAAACTGTTCCATCATGGGTGGTTCATTGTTTATGCAACAACGTCACTTCGTAAATACTGGCGAAGCTACTGTTTATGCGTTAGGTTCGGGTCTTGGTTGGTTGCTAGCTATCGTAGGATTGGCAGCTATTCGCGAGAAATTGGCTTACTCACACGTTCCAGCTCCATTACGTGGATTGGGTATCACGTTTGTGATTGTAGGTTTGATGGCTATGGCATTTATGTGTTTCTCTGGTTTGAAAATCTAAAAGAAAGGAATAACAATGGATATGAATTTAATATTAACAAGCATTGGGGTATTCCTAGGGATTGTTCTGTTGCTTGTGGTGATTTTGCTGGTAGCCAAGACTTTCTTGACTCCTAGCGGCAATGTAAAGCTTACCATCAATGGCGACAAAGTGCTTGAGGTGGAGCAAGGGGCTACGCTGCTTAATACGCTTTCAGTAAATGGCATCTACTTGTCATCAGCTTGTGGAGGTAAAGGTTCTTGTGCACAATGTAAATGTCAAGTAATTGAGGGGGGTGGAGAAATCCTTCCTTCTGAAAAAGGACACTTCTCACGCAAAGAGCAACAAGACAACTGGCGTTTGGGTTGCCAAGTGAAAATCAAAGGTGACCAATCGATTAAGATTGATGAATCGGTAATGGGTGTAAAAGAGTGGGAGTGTACCGTTATTAGCAATAAGAACGTGGCAACTTTCATCAAAGAGTTTATTGTAGAGCTTCCTAAGGGAGAGCACATGGACTTCCTTCCAGGATCGTATGCACAGATTAAAATCCCTACGTATGATATGGATTACGATAAGGATATTGATAAAGATTTGATTGGCGAAGAGTATCTTCCAGCATGGAAAAACTTTGGCCTATTGGGCTTGAAGTGCAAGAATAGTGAAGAGACCATTCGTGCTTACTCTATGGCTAACTACCCTGCTGAGGGAGATCGCATTATGCTAACAGTGCGTATTGCTACTCCTCCTTTCAAACCTAGAGAACAAGGTCCTGGATTCTTGGATGTACCTGCAGGTATCGCTTCTTCTTATATCTTTACCCTTAAACCAGGTGATAAAGTGATGATGAGTGGTCCTTATGGTGATTTCCACCCTGTGATGGATTCAGAAAGAGAGATGATGTGGGTAGGTGGTGGAGCCGGTATGGCACCTCTACGTGCACAAATTATGCACTTGACGAAAACGGTTGGTTTGAAAAACCGTCGTATGACCTATTTCTATGGAGCACGTGCTTTGAATGAGGTATTCTACTTGGAAGATTTCTTGGCAATCGAGAAAGAGTTCCCGAACTTTACATTCCACTTAGCACTTGACCGTCCAGATCCTGCAGCTGATGCAGCTGGCGTGAAGTACACGGCAGGTTTCGTTCACCAAGTAATACACGATACTTACTTGAAGAATCACGAAGCACCTGAAGATATTGAGTACTACATGTGTGGTCCTGGCCCGATGTCGGATGCTGTGAAGAGAATGCTTGATAGCTTAGGTGTAGAGCCTAATATGATTCACTTTGATGACTTTGGTTAATCAAAGCCTTTTCACTACAGACATTTACTAATCCTTGAGTTTCTCGAGGATTAGTAAATAAGATTCCCAGTAACTCTCTTTGGGTTGCTGGGAATTTTTTTTACTAGTTAGATAGAACTTTTACTCTCCCTATCCTACTTTAAATAAGAGAGTGAAAATATTCTTCAACTCTTCACACTCTCTGATAATTAGTGAGTTGTGGTGAAGAGAAGCCATTTGGATTCTTCACCTATTCTTCACCCACTAATCTCTATTGCTCAAAATCAACAAACGGATTTCTCCTATTCTTTAGGCTCTTTTATTAATTCTTCTTGAAATCAACAGGAAAAAGGTCTGTTGAAAATTTGTTTTGATATAGAAGAATCAGCGGACTTGCCCAATGCCTCATAGGCTAAGTAACTGAAAAAGCATCTGCACCCCATTCAAATATAGGAGTGAAAGATAAGTGAAGATAAAAAGATCGTATCTTCACCACAACTGATTGATAATGAGGCGGTGTGAAGATGTGATGAAAAAAAATAAAAAAAAAGAAGGGAGAGTGGTAAGATAGTCTGAAAGTAGCCTATCTATACAGTTTTGGTACAAATGCGTTTTATCGGGCAGTAACCTTTCTTAATCTGAGAAATAATCTATATTTGTAGTTTCGTTACGCTATCAATTTTCGCCAGAGGAGGGTGTAAAGAGTTTACTATAGAGCCCTTTTCATAAATAGTCTCTTATTTGAGCAGAAAACTCAACCCTTTTACTGATTTTAATAAGTCGCTTTTCTTATTGCGTCAGTGTTACTATATTTTTAATTTAAAAAAAAGAGTTATGTGGTTTACAATGTTATTAATTGCTATTGCAATAGGAGCATTCTTAGGTTATGCCAGCAATGGATCGTCGAGTGATGCAGCAGCTGGAGGCTGTATGGGTGCAGTGGGATGTCTGAATGTCTTATTCTACATTGCCACGACTGTTTTTTCATTGTGGCTTATCTTTAGCCTCTTTGTGTGGCTTTTTGGGTAAAAGGCATCTGAGTAGAAACTCTTGTTATAATGAAAAGATGCAATTGATAAATTAATCCTACTACTATAATATCACCATGACCTACCCCTTAATAAGCGATTACATCTCTGCCCTTCACGATGCGGAAGATAACCTATCGGAGTTGTCCCATCTCACTCCTGTACTTGATAACTCTAACCATCCTGTTATGAGCAGCGGTAACTTTGCTGTTGTTTTTAAGATGGAGGATGCTGATGGTAACTTTTATGCGATCAAATGTTTTTTGAAAGATGTTCCCCACCGCCGGGAGAGCTATCGTTTGATTTCTGAGGAGTTGGAGTACACCTCCTCTTCATTTCTTACCTCTATCCGCTATTTGGAGGATGAGTTTTTTGTCGATAGCAACAATACGAGTGACGAAGAGTTTCCCGTTCTTTTGATGGATTGGGTGGATGGTGTTACA
>JBOFMR010000051.1:0-42817 GCA_051658485.1 Phocaeicola sp. | reverse complement strand
ACTCAACTTTCGTAATCGTGAATCGTGTCAATATATCGGCAGGTAAAACAACCTGAGCTAAAAGTAGTAATCCGTGTGTATCCATGCAGCAAAGATAATAATTTTAAAAGGAATCCCCAGGGTTTATCGGGTGAGCCGTGAGCCCGGGTTTATCGGGTGAGCCCCGGTGGCGTCGTGACCACAATCAGACAAAATGAAAAAAGGCAGTCTAAATAATTAGACTGCCTTAGTTGCGGAGACCCGACTCGAACGGATGACCTTTGGGTTATGAGCCCAACGAGCTACCAACTGCTCCACTCCGCGATATTGTTTCTTGTTTACGGTTGCAAAGGTACAGCTTTTATTTAGACCTGCAAGTATTCACCCTCTTTTTTTTCAAAGAAAAACGACAAAACAAAACAAACAGCTAAAGATGAGCCCATTAGTGTAATAAAAAAAATCTTATTTTTTTTATTACTACTTCAAGAATGAGAGTTATTGACTCTTCCATTTAGAAAAAGGAGAATCAAATAATGCTCCAAGAGATACGTTTTTTTGGACTGCCCCCTTTTAACCCTAGATAAAATTGCGCAAATTAAAAGAAAAACAAACGTTTTATCCAAATTGAGTAGATTTAAAAAGAGGCATTCCCTCACTCCCCCCTGCTCTTCAAAATCTCACCTACCCCAAGATGTAAAAAACAGTTGCTTCCACTCAATTCTACTTACCTCTTCCCAATGCAATTCGTTTAAGTTCAAAGCCAATGACTATATATAAGATCACAACCGAATGCTAAAAAGCGAAACAAAGAAAACTATTTTTCATTATCACATCGTTATTTTTTGATTTATCAACTCAAAAAAGCGGACGAAAAAAAGGTTTTTAGTAGTTTTGCAACTATATAAAGAATATAACAATATGGTTAGAAAATTCGATTTCCTCGTTATTGGCTCAGGTATGGCTGGTATGAGCTTTGCTCTAAAAGTGGCTCACAAAGGAAAAGTAGCCTTAATCTGTAAGGCAGAGTTGGAAGAATCCAATACCTATTTTGCACAAGGAGGAATTGCTTCAGTCACCGATTTGAAAGTCGATGATTTTGAGAAGCACATAGAAGATACAATGATTGCAGGCGACTGGATGAGTAACCGTGCAACTGTTGAAAAGGTGATACGAGAAGCACCCTCTCAAATTGAAGAGCTCATTAAATGGGGGGTAAAATTTGACAAAAAAGAGGATGGTACATTCGATTTACATAAAGAAGGAGGTCACTCTGAGTTCCGTATTCTCCACCACAAAGACAATACGGGAGCAGAGATTCAAACAAGCCTAATCGAACAGGTAAAGAGTCACCCCAACATTGAGGTTTTTACCCATTTCTATGGAGTTGAGATTATCACACAACACCATTTTGGCATAATTGTAACACGCCACACACCAGGAATTAAATGTTTTGGTGCCTATGTACTTAATGAAAAAACGGGAGAGGTGGATACATTCTTATCGAAAGTAACCGTTATGGCCACAGGTGGATGTGAAGCTGTTTACCGAAACACAACAAACCCACTCGTAGCGACAGGCGATGGGATAGCGATGGTCTATCGCGCCAAAGGAGTTGTAAAAGATATGGAATTTATCCAATTTCACCCAACAGCACTCTTCAACCCCGAAGGAGACAGACCAAGTTTTCTAATCACTGAGGCGATGCGTGGCTACGGTGGAATACTAAAGAACCAATCGGGCGAAGAGTTTATGCAGAAGTATGACCCCCGCTTGTCGCTAGCACCACGCGATATTGTCGCTCGTGCCATTGATAATGAGATGAAACAGAGAGGAGAAGAGCACGTCTATCTCGACGTTACACACAAAGATGCAGAGACGACCAAAAAGCACTTCCCAAACATCTATAAGAAGTGCTTATCATTGGGAATAGACTTTACAAAAGATTTCATCCCCGTAGCTCCTGCAGCACACTACCTATGCGGAGGGATTCAGGTAGACCTTGATGGACAATCAAGCATACAACGACTCTATGCCATCGGCGAATGTTCCTGCACGGGTCTACACGGCGGGAATCGCCTTGCGTCGAACTCACTTAGCGAAGCCATTGTCTATGCAGACGCTGCTGCCAAGCATGCCATCCAGCGATTTGACCGCTATGACTTGAACAGTGACATTCCTGAATGGGACGATGCAGACACCATTAGCAACGAAGAGCGGGTATTAATCACCCAAAGCATGAAAGAGGTCAATCAGATTATGGAGTCCTATGTAGGTATAGTACGCAGCAATGTGCGACTCATCCGTGCATGGAACCGCCTAGACATCCTTTTTGAAGAGACAGAGCAACTCTTTAAACGCTGTAAAGCCTCACGAGAGCTGTGCGAGCTACGCAATATGATTAACATAGGATACCTCATTACACGCCAAGCGATGGAGCGTAAAGAGAGTAGAGGCTTGCACTACACCATCGACTACCCACAAAAAAAGCAAAGCAAACCCGAGTAAGCTGCTAGCGAAGTGAAAAACAAAAGGCGTTTATAAACCATTTAATAACGGTTTATAAACGCCTTTAAAGTAACCTCTAATTTGTTATGACAAAGCAGAGGGTACCCTTATTTATTACAAGAACTTTTTCAACTCTGAGAGAGGAAGAGAACGTGCCGTTCCATCCAATATCTCTTTAGGTATTTCGTTGCAGCGCTCATAGATAGAAACATCCATAGGATCATTTTCTACCGTCCACGTCATGCTCTCCTGAAATACCACAAGCTTATAAGCATTGGCCCAGCTTCCACCATCATAGTCATATTCGCCCGAGATTATATCAAAATCTTCGTTCCTGTTTTCTGCATTAATAGCAAACGTACCCGTTAGTTTATTAGCATACATACTGTTCATATTCTCATAAATAACAAATGTATAAGGAGCACGTCTGTTCAACTGCACATAACAGTAAAGCCCTTCGATCAATGGCTCTCCATTCCAGCTTGTCAATTTCCAAATTCCAGCAACATTGCTATAAGTAGCCTTTAAAGGAAGATTCCCCCCAGCTGGTTCATCACTCTTGCTGCACGCTGTAGCAGTAATCAGCAACGAGAAAAACATCATTATTTTAAAAATTGTCTTCATCTTTTTTTTGTTTATTAATTGTAAGTACTGAATTCAGTCTTGTTTAAACCACTATTATTAAGTATAGAAATGATTTCATGCATATAAAACAGCAAAAAATCCATCTTTAATGAGCGCTTATAAACCGATTTTCAGAATCCCTTAACGAATTCCATCTCTAAATCGTTCATCCTTCAGAAGAGTCTGTCGAGAATCTGTTCTCTCATAAAAAGTACCCTTCAAGCACCCTTATTCTCTACTCTGAAAATAGGAGTTCTATTTTAAGTTTGGCATTTGCATCACCCACACCTTGAAGGGGAATATCCAAACTCCTTTCGTTTCCCATGCTCTCTTTCCATTTTAATCCATCGACAGCCACCACGATTTCAACCTCTTCACCAGCAAGAGTAAGTGCTGGAAGGGTGGAGAATTTCAAAAAAGGATAATCAGGAGCTTTTATCACTAGAGGCTCTTCAGCTGCATTGATAGCGAGCAAAGTCTCTACACATTTTGTTGCCCCTCTCTCAAATTTGAAAACCATTGTTTCGCGTTTCAAACGAAGTACTCCTATCTTCTTAGGAAAACCAGCATAAGGATCTTTTGTGGGAGTAACACGTCCACTTAACTCTAAAATAGCCTCCTCTTCACTGCCTGATAAATTCGTATAGACAAACGCCTGTTGCAACAAATTTCCAGACCGGAGATGAGGATTAAACAAAAGAGTCAATTCGCCGTGCTCCCTAGGAAGAATCCTATTACGCGGATATTGTACGGTAGTACATCCACAAGAGGTTATCACCTCCGTTATCCAAACAGTATCGGTCGATTGATTTTGAAAAGAGAAGAGAAAAGGTTGGGGCGCATCATCTGCAGAGATTACCCCCACCTCTTTCTTATAGTTCTCAAAAAGAAGCGTAGGAGAAGAATCCCCCTCTTTCTGTGCCTGCAAAGAGCTAGAAAGAAGAGTGACAAAGACCCACAGCATCCTTTTTCCTATTTTCATCGTTCTAACAATTACATCCAGCCGTTGTCACCTGCGTGATTGCGTACAGTAATCACAAACTCCTGCACTTTACCATTGCTGGCAGAAACAGTTACTTTTACCGATCCCACTTTCACCGACTGAATAGTAGCAACAGTACCCTTAACAGCAATCGTTGCCACTGCTTCATTAGCTACTGTAGCAGTATAAGTCAACTCTTCACCCGCTAAAAAGTAAGGAGCAAGATCAAACTCTACGCTATCCTTTAATGAAAGCGTGATATTAGGAAGACGCATCGGTACACCAGCACCTCCTTCAATTTTTTTCAAGAGTTGTGCTGCATCAATCAATCCATAACCCATCTTGCCTTTGTAAGCAGCTGGCTCTATAGAGAGTTTTGTATTCTGTCCATAAAACTCAAACAAATACCAATAGTATTTAGTATCTGTAAAATAAGGCTCAACCGGCGCACATGATTGATACATCAAGTCACGAAACTCAGAAGCTTTAAAATGGCGACGTTGTTTTACAGCATACGAGAGTCCCAATGCAGCAACACCCGACACGGTAGGACATGCCATAGAGGTTCCCTCCATATATCCATAAGCCGATTTGTCAAGTGACCCACCCAAAGCAGGAACCGTTGATAATATTTTACCACGTTCATCTTCATGAAAATCAATATCACCCCCAGGAGCTGAAATTTTAATACGACTTCCATAGTTAGTAAACTGAGAAGGAAGTCCTGCTGCATCAAGCGAAGCCACACTCACACACTCGTTGTAAGCCGATGGATAGGCAGCCATACCTGCGCTCTCATTACCCGATGCAAAGATGAGCAAACCACCTTGAATAACACCATTAGGCGAACCTGCATAGTGAACAAAATAGTCTAATGCCGCTTTCTCTAAAGGGAACTGACTTGCCCACTCACTATCCGTTCCAGGACCGGGATAGAACATACTAGGATTTGCCAAAGCCGAGTTATAACCCCAACTACATTGTAAAATGACAGCACCATTATCAGCTGCATATTTAATTGCACGCGATTCGGCGTAAAGCGTAGCACCGTTATTTCCTGAAAAGATTTGACAACTCATAATCTTAACACCGCCAATTCCTTTCTCTGCATCACCACCAGCAACACCACACACACCTTTACCGTTGTTGTTAACTGCTGCAATGGTTCCCGCTACGTGTGTACCGTGACCTGTATCATTTACATCATTATACGTAATGTAAGGAGTATTCTCTACAAAGTTATAACCGTGTATATCACCTACATATCCATTACCATCTAAATCCTCTTCACCTTTCCAGATCTCATTTGGGTTCACCCACATATTATCTTTCAAATCTTCATGGTCATACATCACCCCTTCGTCAAGAACAGCAACAATAACAGACTCATCACCTGTACTCATTGTCCAAGCCTCAGCGCAATTTACATCTACACCAGCGACAGCGTGTAACAAGCCATTCTCAGATTCGCCCGTATTAATATATCCCCATTGGTCCTTCAATGAAGGGTCATTAAATGGAAGCGCCTTTTTCGTCATCGAATTACGCAACTCGTTCGAAACAATCGTTGCTTTTTTAGCTTTGTATCCACGCTGAACGGTATAACTGTACTGTATCTTTCTTACAGCCTGAAGTTTAGCCAATTCACCATACACACGCTCTATATCCACCGTTTTATCAAAACGAATAAGGTACCACTGATGCAAGCCAGCCTCACGCGTACGCTTCTCATTTTTCTTATCTATTGGGAATACGCGCTCAAATTG
Source organism: Phocaeicola sp. (assembly GCA_051658485.1). Lineage (GTDB taxonomy): Bacteria > Bacteroidota > Bacteroidia > Bacteroidales > Bacteroidaceae > Phocaeicola. The sequence goes on along the minus strand of JBOFMR010000051.1, from coordinate 36,961 downwards.
ATAAGCTCCCATATTTCCCAAAGCTTCATCAAAAGGAGTTATTCCCGATCGTCCCAACGAACGAGCCGTTGATTTTGTATAGTTTTCAACAACCTCTAAAGCTGTGGGATCTATCTCTACAAAGATCTCTCCATTCACTGCACCCATCATGGGCTTCTGCGTAGGCACGTTGTTATCGATTAAGTCATTCTCTATAGAATGGTTATCGGTACAAGCAGCAAAGGAGAGTACCCCTGCTGCAAGTAGTGTAATATATATATTTCTCATGAATAAATAACGGATTAATTAGTAGCTTCTTTTTTTCTAAGTGGATACTTTTCGTAATAGTAGTCCCAGCTAGCTGGGACATTGTCAAACCGAGCCTTTTTCCCATCTGTATCAAATCCATCTTCTTGATTAAAAATCAATGTAAATGGATCATAAAGGTAGAGATTAGGGTGGTGTAAGATCCAATCAGGAAGGTCACCTGTCAACATATTCAATTGAAGACGTAGCTCAGTGGCATTAGGTAATACCTTTGGCTGATCAACCAACCAAGACTCAGCTGTAGCCAATGTATCATTAGCCATAACCTCTTTTCTTGTATAAGTTGGGAATCCACTATCAAGCAAATCCTCTGAAGTAGGAAGGTGCCCCTCTAGGTAGTTTACCCCTAGCGACAAGCTATGCAAAGCATCCCAAGCCAACAATCTTTTAAATTGATCCATGTGGTCAGGATTTTTTGATAAGCTGAGATACAACCCATTTCCAATAGGTGAATCCACACTTAAATCAGATCGATCGGTTCTACGACAAGTTGCCAAACTAAGTACTTTCAAACTAGGAAAATTATCGGGAGTAAGCACTGAGGGGATTTCATCGAAGTTATTACTACCTAAGTGTAACTCCTCCAACTGCTCTAGATTAGCTAATCCATCAGGCAAAGAGATGAGACCGTATGCAGTAAGTTCTAAAATACGAAGCTTTTTCAATTCGTTAAAAGCATCTCCTAGTTCAATATTCAAATGCATTTTATTCGCATTACCATAGAAAGAGATAAACTCAGCATATTTAAGTTTTGAGACTTCAGAAGGCACATCCTCTTTCGTTTGGAAAAGGTAGAATTGTACGCTACGTACACGTCCAATCATCTCCTCTCCAATAGGCTCACCTTTCCATTTGTCCCCTTTTTCCCACAAGGTAACATTCTCCCAATTACCCATAGCCTCTGATGGATCAATGATCGACCAACAGTTAATGCGTTCATTGATTGTCAAGATAGCCAAAGAGTCACCTGCACGGTTATCCTCAATCAAAGGCGCTGCATTTTGTACAACCTTCAATGTCGATGTTACAGGAGCATCAGGCTTTGTTGATTTAAAAAGAAGATCAGCAATACGTTCGATAGGGTCTGTATTCATATTCCAATCAAAACGGAATTTTACTGTACGTGGGCGATCTCCTTTGTCCAAATCGACATCCAACTGTTTACGATCAAAATGTACCCAGCTTGAAGCCTCTTCAATATCAATATCAAAAGGAACGTTCGTTGTTATAGATACATCAAAAAAGCGCTCTCCAAACTTACCTGTACTTTCAACTTTCACCTCTTCCGTACTGATTTGAATTACCTTTTCATAACCAATCTGCTTAACTTTAATGACTTTACCCGTACCTGCTGTTGTTCTTACAACAATCTTAGCTTCACGAATATCGCTAACAAGTGAAGAATCTACTACAATGGTACATTCTGTAGATCCTACTCCATTTGCAGGAGATAGGCGTGCCCAAGGTTTATCAGTAGAAGCAACCCATGCCAAATCAGAGGTAATATGTAAATTATCAACCCCTCCATTCTCACCCAAGGTGATTTCCTCTTTGTCTACCGAAAGTCCCACTAGAGCTGCCTCTTTTTCGCTACAAGCCGCTAAAGAGAAGAGCACACATAGCAATGCTATGGATATATTCAAATATTTTTTCATTCTTTTTAGTCTCATTAATTGGTTAAATTTAGAGCATCACATCCACGAATATCTTGACTCTTATCATAAATAAGTTGATAAGTTCCTGCACTTATGTAAGGACAAACCTCAGACAAATCAATTGAAATATTGGGGTTATCAATAATTTCAAAAACATAAATCAAATAAGAGATGGTGTCGTCCACCTTACGCAAATCGTTACCTCCAATATAGAAGCCTCTCAAACTAGGACATGTATACAACCCTTTGGGCCAAGTTTTCAAGGTACGTTTACCCTCAGAGTCACGTTGATTACGAATCATCAGAATCGTTAAACGGGTGATATTTAAAGCTCCATAAGGAAAATCAGAGAATGCATTACCACTCACATCCAAGCCATAGAGGTAAGGAAGTGTAGTAGCATCAAATTTTTTAGGAAGTGCTGTAATCTGGTTGTTACCCATGTCAAGAGACTCCAATAAATGCATTTTTGGGCCATGAAAAAGGTCTTCCTCAAATTTCTCTATTTTATTACCATGCAAGTTAAGCATACTAATCACAGAGCCTACATTCGTTGCTGTCGCATTAAAGAGAATGCTAGGAAATTCTGTTAGCTTGTTGGCTGATAAATTCAACGTCTTCACATTCACACCTTTGTATCCATCGACAAAACCATCTATCTCATTGAAAGATAAATCAATCTCGTCAATTGTATAGGGTGATGCTGCGCTAAAGATATTAGGAACTTTCTTTAATTTATTATCATTCAAATAGATAAATTCAATATCATCGGTTCCACAAAAATCATCTGGCAAAGCTTCAATCTCATTGTTATTCAAAAAGATCTGAACAGGCTTTACGTCTGTTGTTAAAGAGGTAATTGTTCCACTAAGCTTGTTGTGAGAAATATCAAGTAGACCGATTCGAACCAAGTTCTTGAAAGATTCTGGAATTGCTTCAAGGTTGTTATAACCTATATAAATCAACTGCAACTCACCTTTAGAGGGACTTGAAGTGGCAAATTCATCTAATCCACGATACAACTCTTCGTGAGGCATCTGAATATTACGTGCTATATTTAATGCAACTAACTTAGGAATCGTATTCAACGCATCTGGATATTTTACCATCTTTGGACAGTTATACAACTCAAAATCAGTCAATGAAATCAATTCTGACATAGATTCAGGAAGCTCAGATACCCAACCATTAGCAATATAAAGGTGAGTAAGCTTTGTTAAATTACCAATAGACTCTGGAAGAGAGGTAATTTTATTACAGATATCACCAGGTAGCACATCACGTGTGGAAGCTCTGTTTCCAGCAAGAGCAACCAATGGTTTTTCATTGCCAAATTCGATGTTCGAGAACTTTTTGTAACCATCCACCAACTCTTTAGAGAAAGAGGCACGAACATCCTTCTTCAAATAGATGTCAGCATAGTGGTTGCGTGAAGCCATTACCTCTTCACTGCCCATACCCGCAAATTCACCAGAAAGTATACGAACTCTATCGTTGTGTGTACCTAATGAGAGGATATTTAGCTCTGTAAGTTGACCCAACTCTTCAGGAACATCTCCTTCAGGACCAAAATCACCCAAAACCAATGATATCACACGTCCTTGCGAATTTAAAGTAACCCCAGGTTGGTCTCCCCACATATCGATATCTTTATCGAAGTTCCAATTTATCCCGATAGGATAATTTTGACCAAAGTAGGACCATCTCTCACCATTCAAGGCTTTCCAAATAGCCTTAAGTGCTCGGTAGTCCTTAATATTTTCCGATTCTGTGCTAATTGTTATTTGAGCATCTGCCTCTGTTACCACATTGTCTGCAACAGTGAAAGAGCTCTCTTGAGGTGCATCATTTGCATCCAACCAAGTTCCCGATCGGTTGTAAAGCGTATAGCTAACCACTACGTAGTTACCTGCTTTCAAAGAGACCAAAGAGTCTGCTTTTGCTGAAGCTGAAATTGTAGTATTTCCCACACTTCCCTCTACAAAAGTAGAGTACTTGAAAGCTATTTTATTAAAAGTAGTCTCCTCACCCGTAAAAGTATTGCATACTACGATATCCGCTTTTGCTACATTGCTAAACAAGTAGCTAGGTGAGCTGCTTCTAGCCATCAACGCCTCCTCCTCTTCTGGAAGATCTTTGGTCAAAGTAAAACGTACTTTACCACGTTCAACAACAGCCACTGGGAATTTTTTAATTGCCAATCCACCAGGAACCACCTTGAATTTATTTTCTGCCGTAAAACCCTCTAGAATAACTTGGTCTATTCCATCAAATAATCTGTAACCTGCAAGGGTATAATCTCCGGCTAACAACTCTAACTTATCACTTGTCAAACCAAACTCTGCACTTTCAGCATTGTAAGCATTTAAGTTAAGCGTTTGTCGAATGGTTGCATTATTAAAAATGAGAATTACCTCTATTTTTTTGGCATCATTCAGATACTCTAGCTCCGATGAGCCTCTACTCTTTTGACTTTCATCACCCGATTTGTGCAGTTTAAACTGCACAAATCCTTTATTTACATCCAATATCTCCTTGGTCTCCGAGCAGCCTACGAAGCTATACGCACAGAGCATCATAAGTAAAGGAAGAAAGAAATAGGTTCCTATTTTATTTTTCATATATCTATTTTATACTCTTAATTATTGTCTTACTAGAACGTAACCGATGTAATCATCACCTATAATACCTATAGTCATCTCTCTAGGAGCACCCGTTGTATTTGGTGTAATACCCTCAATATTAATTAAAGAAGTCATATCTGTATCCCAACTATTGTTCATCTCAACACCGTTCCATTTTGTGTCAACACCATCCCAATAGCTATCTGGATAAACTGGTTCCCTTTGAGATAATCCTTTGGGTTTAATTACGATTGGGTTTTCATTGTATGCTTTATTCTCTAACGAAAGGATAAATACATTTTCAGTTCCATAGGTCTCTTGAGCATTTTCCAACTTAACAATAGGAAGGGTTTTACCATCGAATGTTACTATAAATCCACCTACTTCGGCCAATTGCTTGGTATATAAAAGTACATATCCCTCATATTTTTTATCAATCGTCCAATAGTCAGGATTTGACGTGTCCAATATTTTATTAAAATCACCACCTAGCTCATCTATAAGTAGCTTAGGTAATACCACAATAGCACCAAATCGTTCTTTGCCTGAATTCTCAAGAACAGAGATGGAGAGGTTTCCCTCTGTGTCATCAGCTACTTTAAACCATGACTCATCAGCTTCCATAACGCTGTAACCCCATTGGTCAAATTTCAAATAACCTACTGTATATTTATCGTCACTAGCCGCTACTGTCGCTAAGAAAGGAGCTGGATACTCTACTTTTGGTGCTTCAGGGTGAGTCGAGTAAAAATAAGAGGCACCATCTGCTGAAAACTCATAACGAGCTTTATCGACTTCGAGAACAGAGAATTCAATTGTATCTTCAGGAATACCGTCATAAATTACAGGGAATGCATATTTTGAAGGATTTGCTACTGTTCCGATAGAGAGTGAATCTTTTTTTGGAGACTTAGCAAAACCAGCAGTAAGCATCGTTAAAAGTTTAACATCCTCATTCGGTCTTCCAGAGATAGAACCTTCAAAAGTAATCCATTCAGGTGCATTCGTCACTGCCCAAGTGAAGTTACTTGTTACACTGAAAGAACTATTTTTCCCATAAGCAATTACAAGGGGATTCTCAGCTGTAATCGCATTTCCCTCTGCATCAAGCACAGTTATTGCATACTCTCCCGAAGGACGAGTTATCTTATAAATAACTTTGCTCTCACCACCCATTGTCAGAGTAAAGGAGGCTTCATCCTCTCTATCAAAAGAGATACCCGTATCTTTAACCTGAAATTTCACCGTATCTTCACCCGCATTACCATAAACGGTTTGAAGCTCTTCACCTCCCTCTAAAAAGCTACACCAAATTACTGATGACGTTAATACCCAATTGGATGAAGCATTAATTACAAATTCACCCGACGAGTTAGCCTCCATACTTTTTTCTACTAGCTCGGGAAATACGACAGGAACAGAAACTTCTGCTTTGTCTGAACAAGAGAAAAAAGCCAAGTTGCTCAATAAAAGAGCAGAAATCAATATAAATTGAAATGATCTCATTTTTTTATATGTTTTATTTACCACAACGCTTAATATCCTAGTTTTTTATAAACCTCATACTCTTCATCGGTAATGAATTTCACCAAGGTTGTAAAAGTACCTACGGTGCCTACACCATCTACATACAATGTAGGATAGATAGCTATAAACTCTTCACAACTGCTATAGTAAGAGGTATAAGAGGTCTGAAAAAAAGACATTAATTTACCGTTTCCATAGATCGTGCCAAAAGCCTCAGCTGTTGTACCAATTTGTTGGCTCTCATCCATATAGACATTGGGGCGCAATATATTTGTATTATCTAGGCGTACACGAATATCAAATCCCTTGTAAAAAAGATCTTTCAAGATAATTGTGTTCTCTCTTTTCGCATCAATTCTAGCTTCAATTAAACGCATGGGGGTATTTACCATATACTCATCATAAAAGGCTGAACGCACAGCGCAGTAACCTGAAAATTGGTCCAAGTTAAAAGGACAAGCTTTGCGGAAAAGGACTTTTGCTTGTTGCCCATTTTCACCGTAAATAGCCCAGCTATCAGTAACTTGATTGATTAAGCGTAGCGTAATGCCTAAAGAGTCAGAGACAGCGATGTTGTCCGAAATACCACGAAGGATTAACTTTCCTGTCATAGCACCTGCCGGTATAGTCACTGTTTGCGAAGGAAGCGTATAGTGTTTTCCTTCAATAGCATTACTTCTATTAGCAAGCACTTCTACTCCTACACTACGGTCATAGTCAGCAGCTTTAGTGGCAGCTACAATGATTTCAAATTGTTCTTCATTATCTTGTACTGGAAGTACAGTCATGCTATCAGAAAAAAGAATGTAATTCCCTTCTGTGTAGGTTGTATGTTCTTGATTACAGCCTATCATTCCCATAGCAGCAACAAGTAGTGAGCATATTCCAACTCCTATTTTTTTCATATCCATGTTTTTATTTGTTACTTTCGTTAGGTTGAATATTATTTCCTGGAGAATTTAGTTCGTGTTGTGGAATAGGCCATACAAAGCGAACATCATCAGCAGATACATTGAGTCTATTGCCTGGGGCAATAGTAAAAGGTTGACTTTCACGAGTAAATCCTAAATGCCAACGTTTTAAATCGTGTAAACGGAAACCTTCCATATACAACTCTTTCATACGTTCGTCATAAACCACACTTTTCCAGTTAGCATCGCTTAGTGGAGTTGAAGTACCATACGTTTTGTAACGTGCTTTGCGAATGGCGGTAATATCTTTGCCTGCAGCTGAATAGTTTTTCAATTCACTTAAAGCCTCTGCACGAATAAGATATTGCTCAGAAAGGCGGAACACCTTCGGCATATTCACCGACAAAATGCCTTGGTCAATAAAGTTTTGGTTTCCTTTATATTTGGTCAACAGCTCAGTGGTTAGCCCGTGTCCATATCCTGTAGTCGCTTTTGCAAAAAATGCATAATAACGCAAATCAGCGTTGTCATATTTCTTCAAAGCTGTTTGTGAAGGTACATAATCAGGACGATAGGTAGACCAGTCAAAATTCAAAAAGACTTGTCCCAATGCACCTCCGTACGAAGACGTTTCGAAAGGCACCTTCCAGATAACTTCAGTAGAACTGTCGTATGCCCACAAATATTCGTAATAAGTTAAAGAGCTTGTATATTTAGATGTAGCACTCGCCAACTTATATTTTCCTGAATCAATCACTTTTGATGAGTAAGCAACTGCTTTTTCCCAATCTCTCATATAAAGATAAACGCGTGCATAAAGAGAGTTTACAGCACCAATGGTAAAATAAGTGGAATTGTACAAAACCTCATCGTTCTCTTCATCCAAAGCCAAGTAGCGACTTGCTTTTTCTAAATCAGACAAAATAAATTGGTAAGACTCTTCAAGTGAAGCACGAGTTAAAGGACCATTACCGTCACGTGGGTATCTAGAGACTAGAATAACCCCCAATTCCTTTGCAGCTTGCTCGCTTGACTCGTATGACTTACAGAATAATTTAACCAACTCTGAATAGGCCAAAGCGCGTGCGAAGTATACTTCCCCTTTGTACCACTCTAATTTCTCTAACTTCTCTTCATCTTTCAAAGTCGATTCATATTGTTCAACCTCTTGAAGAAAAAAGTTACAACGACCAATAACACTGTATAATTCTCCATAAACAGCTGTGATCTCAGAGTTGTCAGACAAGATGTCATTCCAACGCCAAATAGAGCCATACACATTAGAATAGCCTTGAACCGCATGTACAAGGTCTGTCTGAATATCGGGAAGAAGTGTTAAATAACCACTATACAAAGCTGTACTTTTAAACTTTGCATAAACACCAACAACCACTTGATTAGCTGTTTCAACCGAATTGACAACATATTTTGCTCGGATAGAATCTCTAGGGTCTTGGTCCAAACAAGAAGCTGTAGAAAACGCTACTAATAATAGCGCTCCATAGATTTTTATCTTTTTAATCATTTTCGTGTTTTAATTTTAGAATGATAGTTCCACACCCAAAGAGTACTGACGTGACGCTGGGTATTGTGCACTATAAATGTTTGAGCTATTTTCTGGATCAAGCCCAGAGAATCCTGTAAACGTTAGCAAGTTTTGACCTTGCACATAGAGACGTGCACTGGTTAAGAACTTCGTTTTTTGTAACCATTTCTGGTCAAATGAATAGCTCAACATAAGATTCTTCAAACGCAAAAAAGAGGCGTTCTCTAATAAATGTGTGTCAAACTGAGGCGTTACTCCGTGACGAGGTATATCTGTTATATCCCCTGGATTTTTCCAACGATCGTATAACAATCTTCTAGATTGGTTATAGCCAGTATACAACCCATTACTCTCTTCAAAATAACGGTCATTGTTAATTACCCAACGATCAGCCACCCAACTAAATTGTGCACTTAGATGAAAGCCTTTCCATGACAATGCAGTTCCGAAACCACCTTGCCAAGGTGCAATGTAGTTTTTATCCATCATCACTTTATCTTCTTCTCTAAATTCATTCGTCACATTACCATTCTTGTCATACCACAATGGATCACCATTTGCGGGGTTTACCCCTGCGTAACGGTTCATGTAAAATTCACCTACCGAACGACCCACTACAAGTTTCGTGTTGGTTCTACCCATTTCGAACTCATCCAAACCGTTGTAAAGTTCAGTGATCTTGTTGTGATTGTAAGATGCATTTACACTTAGGTTCCATGAAAAGTTTTTGGTGCGAATAACATCTGCATCAAGTGAAAATTCAACCCCTTGGTTTACCATCGCACCTACATTGTCCCAACGAAAGCCAAAACCACCTTCTGCATAAGAGATAGGTACCTGCATCAACATGTTGCTTGTATTCTTGTGGTAGACTTCAGTCACTACATTCAAACGGTTAAAGAAGCCCAAACGTAAACCAACATTGGTTGTCCATAACTTTTCCCAACCTAAATCAGGGTTACCCAATTGGACAGGTGCCAATCCAGACTCACCATTATAGATTAAACCACCAGAAACCAAATCCAAGTGCTCGTAGTTAGGAATAGAAGAGTTACCCGATGTACCTGTACTAAATGTAAGCTGTGCATTGGTTAACCAACTATTGTATTTTTTCATAAATTCCTCTTGGCGCATGTTCCACATAAAACCCACTGACCAGAAAGAAGCCCAACGACCATTTCTACCAAAACGAGATGAACCGTCGGTACGAAGAGAGAAGTCAGCATAATAACGATCATCAAAGTTATATTCACCACGACCAAAGAAAGATAGGTAAGCATAGCTTGTAAAGTTATCTCCCCAAGACGAAGCACGTGTACCTGTAGAAAGGTTCGTCAACGCATCGTTGTTTTGACCACGCGTTTGTACGAAGAAACCTTCTGCCTCATATTTAACCCCCTCTTGACCCAACATAAAGTTGAATGAGTGAAAATCCTTTACAGAGAAACGATAATTAGCCGTGTTGCTAATAGTCAAGTTGAGACCTACATTCGAGTTTCTTCCTGCCATACCGTTGTTGTTATTCGGCAAATAGCTAGGCATCGATTGAGTAAATACAGTCGTATGTGAGTAGTCCAAACCCAGTTGTGAACGAATAGTCAAGCCTTCAAGAGGTGCAATCTCTGCATAAAGCGTAGAAAGTGCTTTGTACTTCTTGCTTGAATAAGGGTTGTTGTTCATCCACTCAATAGGGTTCATACCTTGACCTTTCCAAGTACCATCATTTTGTGAAGCGATAGAACCATCTTCGTTGTAAGGGTCCCAGTAAGGCAACATAAAACGTGATGCTGAAATTGGAGTATATAAGGTGTAAGAACCTTCATCTGCTTGGCTAATCTCTTCGTAGGTAAGCATCGAGTTGGTACCCACTTTCAACCAATTATTCGCCTTTGTCTCAACATTCGTACGCACGTTGTAACGAGAGAAGCTCGAGTTTTGTGCAATCCCATCTTGGTCATAAAAACCAGCAGAGATGTAGTAGTTGGTACGTTCATTCGCTCCACTAATTGATAAATCATAGCTTTGCAAAGGAGCCTTGTCATTAAAGACCATTTTCAACCAGTTCACATCTGTTTTAGCCAACTTGTTGTAATCTTGCCCTGCAGAAAGACCCACCTCTTTTTCATACTGAATACGTTCAGCTGTGTTCATAAGGTTCCAGTTACCACCTGCAAGCTGCGAGTAACCAAGTTGTGTACGTACTGTAACGCGTGCTTTTTCAGCTATTTTACCACGTTTGGTAGTAATCACAATTACCCCATTGGCTGCACGTGCTCCATAAATAGAGGTTGAAGAGGCATCTTTTAATACAGATACCGACTCAATGTCAGATGGACTAATTGTATTAAAATCACTGCTACTAATAGGCACCCCGTCAAGAATAAACAACGGTGATGTACCTGAATTGATTGAGTTTGTTCCGCGAATCTGGAAGGTAGCAGCTTTACTTGGCTCACCCGATTCAGAAAGGACGGTCAAACCAGCCGTTTGCCCTTGAAGTGCTTGGTCAAAACCTGCAGCTGGAACACTTTCCAACTTATCCGATTTTACGGTTGAAACCGACCCTGCAATAGTTCCCTTCTTTCGTACTCCATAAGCAACTACCACCACCTCGTCGACCATTTCAGAGTCAGAGTGCATTACCACGTTCAACACGCCTGTTTTTGCTGATACTTGGTGATCTTCACTTTTCATACCGATGTACGAAAAGCGCAAAGTTACTTCTGAATTACCACTCATTTGAATCGTATAATTACCATCAAAATCGGTAACCACGCCATTTGTACTTCCAGTTTGCAAAACGGTTGCTCCAATTAGCGGCTCTTTTCCATCATGAGATAGAACCGTACCCTTCACTGTATATCCTTGTGAAAAGCCAAATTGGACGCCTAATAATGCAAACAAAAAAAACAATAAGATTTGTTTTCTCATTACTTGAAATTAAATTAGTGAACTGTTAATATTATAAGTTAAATTTTTCTTTATTCTCCAAACACAAAAGGAATTAAAACAGCTTCTCAGCCCTTATCGTTTTAATGCCTAATCCTGATGCGCTCCCCATCAAAAAGTGATTAATACTATCATTTTGATATAAAAAACAAATCTTTTTCTTCAAATCAAACTCAAAGGTACAAAAAAAATAATAGAATAAACTAAAATTGGGGTTAGCGGTTCAGAAAGAGTAACTTAACGCCACACATCTCACACCTAAAATAGGCAGAATAAACCAATCTAAATAGCTAATAACCTGATAGTTAAACATCAGTCAGAGGACAGAACAGAACAACCCCTCAATGAGATAAAAAAATGTTAATAGCCGGCTGGTTGCTATTTTTATACCGTTAAAAACCATCTATTCAAGTGTGAAAGAGCCATAACAATAACACGATAGAGTCTGATTAACAGTTTTTTCACGATTGCATATTTTAATACTATTTATACAAAACCATCGCTCTGTTATTTTTACTTTAGCACCTATTTTCATAAGCTTCTTTTGCACTTTAAAGGGCTAAATATTAACTCTTATGAGTTTTAAATAGCACTCACTTCGCACGAAATTGGCCTCTTTACAAGCCAAAAGCAACCTGCAAATTCACTTTTTTAGCGAGTCAAAGAGGGGGTACACTACACAATGAATAAACACCCAATCCTAAATCAAAGCAAAGAGAAATAGAAGAAGAGTCAAGAGAAGGGAAAAACATCCATTCATTATTACAAATAGAGGCTCAACAGAAGCAAACAAAAGGAACTTTCAAACATACGATTACCCTCCTCAAAACATGCAGTTGTTTAAAGGAAAAGATACGGTAATTTAAAGGAATAGATGCGGTAATCTTCCTCAAAACATGCAGTCATTTAAAGAGAGAAACACAATCGTTGAAAGAGGAAACTTATACGCTTTAGGAGAGAAGAAGCACGCACCTCTTAAGCAAGGTAAATCGATTACAATCAAAGCTATATGAACCACAAGCCAATACAAGAGCACCCCACAAAGAGAGTAACAGGAGATAAATGGGAGCCACAGAGGAAGAGCTGATTGACGAGACCATTTCTCCCTCTTTTTAGAGCTCCTCCTTGATGTGAGTTGCGACTATTTCCCTGCAACAGCTACACCAATCCTTCGCACCTAAAGAGGAGAAAAGCAACTTAAAAAAGGGCATAAAAAAACCACCATTGTTGTACAAAATTGACAACAAGGGTGATTCTATTTCAAAAAGTTATAAATGGCTCCGCAAACAAAGCGAAGAGCCAATCAAAAGTACTACTCTTTCACTTCCCAAATTTCATTGGTCATTAGAAGCTCTTGGAAGTTGCGATAGCTACGTTTTTGCTTCACCTCTTCAATCTGCTTCTCTACCTCCGTATCATAAACGGGTGCTTCCACATCCCGAATAACGCCGAGAGCTATAGGGAAATCAGGGCCCTCCATCAAGGCTAATTTTAGTTGCAACGTACTATCTTCGCAGCGTGCATCGTGCACCAAGATATCAGCTTCAGTCACACCATTTTCGCCAATTGTCACCACTTTTAAGCCAAAGCCCTCTTGAACCAAACCAAACTCTTTGTTAGCACCAAACAACAACGGTTGGCCATGCTCTACATAAATGGCATTTTTAGCACGTCCTGCTTTGGTTGATACAGAAGCATGTGTACCATCATTATAGATTACACAGTTTTGCAACACCTCACATACCGAAGTACCCTTATGATTAGCTGCCTCTTTTAAAACAGCTACACTACCTGGAGCATCAGTATCAACGCAGCGAGCGAAGAAGCGGCCACGTGCACCAAAACAGAGTTCTGCTGGATAAAAGGGATCTTCTACTGTACCAAAAGGAGAGGTCTTACTAACATATCCACGAGGTGATGTGGGCGAATATTGTCCCTTAGTCAACCCATAGATACGGTTGTTTAAAAGTAGAATATTCACATCTACGTTGCGACGTATGGCATGAATAAAGTGATTACCACCGATGGCAAGTCCATCACCATCCCCTGACACTTGCCAAACAGATAGTTTAGGATTAGCCACTTTACATCCCGTAGCCACGGCAGCAGCTCGGCCGTGAATGGTTTGCATACCATAAGTATGCATATAATAAGGTAAGCGGCTGGAACAACCAATACCCGAAATTACTACATTATCATGAGGCGCAATACCTATTTCGGCCATTGCTTTATGTAGAGAGGCTAAAAAAGCGTGGTCACCACACCCTGGACACCAACGAGGCTGTCCTACCTTAAAATCTTTTGCTATATATGTACTCATTATTCTAAATCTACTAACAGGTTATTATTGGGCAATCATTTTACTGAAAGCCTCTACAAGTTCACTCACCACAAAAGGTTGACCCTTTACTTCGTTGAATTGATAAGGAGCAAAGTGGTCAATCTTCATACGAAGATAACCGGCAAATTGTCCCAAGCTTTGCTCAGCAACCACAACCTTTTTGTATCTTTTCAATACCTCTTCGCTGTTTTTAGGCAATGGATTAATGTAGGTAAAGTGTGCCAAAGCAACCTTTTTGCCTGCTTTAATCATCTCCTCCATAGCTGAATACAAGTGACCGTATGTACCACCAAAACCTACGATTAATAGGTCAGCATCTTCTACACACCCTTGCACCTCCAATTCAGGAACAGGAATACGCTCTATCTTTTTGGCGCGAAGCATACACATCTTTTGGTGATTCTCTGCATCGGTCGAGATAAGACTGGTTTTGTTATCTTTCTCCAAACCTCCCAAAATGTGCGTATAACCCTCTTGACCGGGCGCTGCCCAATAGCGAACCAACGTTTCAGCATTGCGCTTATAGGGTAAATAGTGCCCTGCCATTTCTGGAGTAACGAGCGCTGGTTTGATAGCTGGATAGTCATCCAAATTAGGAAGTTTCCAAGCTCCTGAACCATTGGCACAGAATCCATCAGTCAACAACATAACTGGGGTCATGTGTTCAACTGCTATTCTACATGCATCGTAAGCGGCATCAAAACATTTTGTTGGCGAAGGAGCAGAGAGTACTACCAAAGGTGATTCACCATTACGACCGTAAAGTGCCTGCAACAAATCGGTTTGTTCCGACTTCGTTGGCAGACCAGTCGAAGGACCACCCCGTTGTACATTGACAATCACCAAAGGAAGCTCAGTCATTACAGCTAAGTTAATAGCCTCTGACTTTAAACATACACCAGGACCCGAAGTGGTTGTTACCCCCAAGTTTCCGGCAAAAGAGGCACCTATAGCCGTAGCACAACCAGCAATTTCATCTTCACACTGCACGGTTTTTACACCCAAAGATTTGTGGTAAGAGAGCTCTTGCAATATTTCGGTAGCAGGGGTAATGGGGTAAGAGCCTAAGAAAAGAGGCAAACCTGACTTTTCAGCAGCAGCAATCAAGCCATAGGCAGTTGCTTTGTTACCACTAATATCCATATATTTTCCAGGAACCTTCACCTTTGTCTCTACACGATAGGTGTGATTGACAGAGGCATGCGTATTGTGACCGTAGTTAAAACCCGCATGAAGAACCAAAACATTCGCTTCTGCTATCGCTGGCTTCTTCGCAAATTTGTCACGCAAGTAACTCTCAGCAAGCTCTAAATCGCGGTTAAACAACCAACAAACCAAACCGAGAGCAAACATGTTGCGACACTTCAGAACTGTTTTATTATCCATTTCACTCTCCAACAAACACTCCTTTACCATTGTTGAAATAGGTGCAGCAATAACATCTTGCTTAATACCCATCTCTTCAACAGGATTGTCTGTCGTGAAATTCGCCTTCTCCAAATCGCTTTTAGCAAAGCAATCGGTATCAATAATAATACAACCCGTAGATTTAGTAAATTTATATTGTGTCTTAAGTGCTGCTGCATTCATTGCTACTAACACATCGCACAAATCACCAGGCGTGTGCACCTTTTCTGATCCAATATGTACTTGAAAACCAGAAACACCCGTCAAAGAGCCTTGTGGGGCACGGATATCTGCGGGGTAATCAGGAAACGTACTGATATCGTTTCCCACTGTAGCCGATATGGTTGAAAAAATATTACCAGCCAACTGCATACCATCTCCTGAGTCGCCAGAGAAGCGAACTACAACTTTGTCCAACTCCTTGACAATCATTTCATCTGCCATACTTTATAATTTAGGATTATGTTTATTTTATTCTAAAATGCAAAGTTCGAAAACTTCTATTAAAAAGCAAACAAATCAAGAGTTAAACTAAACAGATTTCAACGAAAAGAGCTACATTTGATTGCTTTATTTACAAAAACAGACAACAATAGCCAAAATAAGTAATAATAAAAAGAAGCAAATTTCTATTGAGTTTTTGAATAACGATGTTTGTTTGGTTCATAAAAACCATTAACTTTGCACACTCTATTTCCTTTGCATCCGCAAATGAAAGGAACACGCCTCTGTAGTTCAACGGATAGAACAAGTGTTTCCTAAACATTAGATAGGGGTTCGATCCCCCTTGGAGGTACCATAAAAAGAGCCTATTCAATGATTGAATAGGCTCTTTTTTGGAGTAAAGGAGTTTCTCCTCAAATAAGTTCTCACCCAAACAGACAACACAATCGTCTGTATCAGGTAAAAGATAAAAGAATTCTTTGGTAGCGAGAGTAAAATAGCACTCCCACAGAACCAAAGAGTTGCTTTACTGAATCACTCCCATTCTTTTTCCCACTTTTACAAAAGCAGCAATGGCTAGATCCAATTGCGCCTGCGTATGACCCGCCGATAGCTGCACACGAATACGAGCTTGATCCTTTGGAACGACCGGATAGTAGAAGCCAGTAACATAGATACCCTCCTCCTGCATGGCAGCAGCAAAGTCTTGCGACAACTTAGCATCATATAGCATTACAGCACAAATCGCACTTTGCGTAGGCTTAATATCAAAACCTGCAGCCACCATCTTGTCACGGAAATAGGTTACATTGGTAGCCAATTGTGTGTGAAGTGCATCACTCTCTTTTAACATCTTAAACATCTCCAAGCTAGCCCCTACAATGGCTGGAGCCAACGAGTTTGAGAATAAATAGGGACGAGAACGCTGACGAAGCATCTCTATAATCTCTTTTTTACCAGTAGTAAATCCACCCATAGCACCACCAAAGGCTTTACCTAACGTACCTGTAAAAATATCAATGCGCCCGTAAACACCAAACTCTTCAGCCACTCCGTGCCCAGTAGCGCCCACGACACCTGCCGAGTGCGACTCATCAACTACCACCAATGCGTTGTACTTCTCGGCCAATGCACATATTTGATCCATAGGAGCTACATTGCCATCCATAGAGAAAACACCGTCGGTTACAACCATACGGAAACGCTGTGCCTGAGACTCCTGCAAACATTTCTCTAATTCAGCCATATTAGCGTTGGCATAACGATAACGTTTTGCTTTGCACAGACGCACTCCATCAATGATAGAAGCATGGTTTAACGAATCCGAGATAATGGCATCTTCCTCACCCAATAAAGGTTCAAACAGTCCCCCATTCGCATCAAAACAAGCAGCATACAAAATGGTATCTTCTGTCTGAAAATAGTCCGAAATAGCTGCTTCCAATTGTTTATGTAAATCTTGTGTACCACAAATAAAACGCACCGAAGACATACCATAACCGTGTGTATCCATTGCTCTCTTTGCAGCAGCGATTAAACGAGCATTGTCAGACAAGCCTAAATAGTTATTTGCACAAAAGTTCAACAACTCTTTTTGATTATTCAACTGGATACCCGCACGCTGAGGAGTGGTTATCAGGCGTTCACGTTTGTAAAGCCCTGCTTGTTCAATGCTGGCTAGTTCCTCTACAAGGAACTCTTTCATATTACCGTACATACTCTTTTACTTGAATTAATTTCTTTTTTTTAATAGGAATATGCAGCAAATATCATCATTAAAATTGATATGAAAAAAGAAAGGGTCTGAAAGTTTTGCTCCTACCACACGATTCAAGAGAGGAGCCTTAAAAGTTTAAAATATAACAAAATAATAAAAAAGTAAATGATTGTTAGATGGCTTTCTTAAAACAATGGTGTTACTTCGCTTAAACTAAGTAATTAAGAATCACCATACGATATCTTAAACTTACCGCACTCGAAACTTATATACTAAAAAACATAGAACAAGCCCCATGACTAACAACGAAAAAGAAGTAAGCACAAACAGAGAAGGGAAAAAGCACAGAATACACTCCATTGATGCGTTAAGAGGATTTGCATTGGTTGGAATTATGCTCTTTCACTGCATGGAACATTTCGATTTACTTCATGTCCCTCAGTTGGACTCTCCCTTCTGGCAAAAAATAGATACCGCTGTTTACGACACGCTCTTTTTTCTCTTTGCCGGAAAGGCATACGCCATCTTTGCAACCCTATTTGGGCTCAGTTTCTATATGCTCATGCACTCTCAAGAGAAAAAAGGAAATGACTTCCGCCTCCGCTTTGTGTGGAGATTGGTCTTGCTTTTTGGGCTAGGAATTATCAACGGCATGATCTATATGGGGGAGTTCTTTATGGTCTATGCAGTAGTGGGTCTATTCATTATACCACTCTATAAAGTTCCCACAAAATGGTTGGTTCTTGTTTCAGCTTTACTACTCTTGCAAATACCTGCCCTCATAGAATTCTCAAACCTCCTCAGCGGTGGAATAGAGAATACTCCCTCTTCCTTAAAGGTCCTTGAAAGCGAACTATTTGCACAAAGTGCTACCATCTTTGAAACTGGGACTATAAAAAAAATTATGATCTTTAATCTCACTAAAGGGCAAGTGGCCAAGATGCTTTGGATTGTAAACAACTTCCGCTACTTGCAATTAATCGGACTCTTTATTGTCGGATTGCTCATAGGTAGAGCAGGCATACATCAAAGTAAAGAGAATATGATGCGTGCAGCAACCCGTTTCACACTTCCAGCAATTCTTATTTTTGTGGGATTTTATTCCATCGCCCTACTACTACCCTATCTAGGCATAGAGGGATATGCACTTGAAACAGGAGTCACCATCTTTAAGAACTATGCCAACCTAGGTATGTTACTCTTCTACTTCGCTCTATTTACTCGCTGCTACAACAACTCCGCTTGGGGACAAAAACTGCTTGAGCCACTCGCCGCAGTAGGTAGAATGAGCGTTACAAACTACATGATGCAATCGGTAATAGGAGTCACTCTTTTTTATGGATTCGGATTCAACTTGGGTGTCACTGCATCATTCTTGGTGTGTGCTACTGTAGGGGTAGTTGTGTGCCTGTTTCAGATTCTCATAAGCAACTATTGGATTAAAAGATATTATTACGGCCCTATCGAATGGATTTGGCGATGCGCTACCTTTTTTACCCGATATCCACTTAAACGAAAATAAAAGTAACCCGCTTCTCAAACCTCTTTTTATATCGCCCGATAAAGAGAGGTTCGGGAAAAGGGCTATCCATTTAAAAGTTGCATTCAAATTAAACAAAGGGAACTCCAATCAAGAGGATGAATCGATCAACAAGAGTCACCTCTATTTCACAAGATTGCCCTTACCACTGACCATAACGGAGCAGATGAAAACATAGAAGCAAAAGCGGAACGGAGGTAGACTGAAGGTAGAACTAACCCAACCGATCGATTTACAGGCAACCTTCCTGCTAGCCAAGAGAGAGGCATCTTTATCCACACGATCTTCCTAAAGAATCTCATGACCTTTGTAATTTATTTATAAAATCGACAATTCTGCAGGGACTAACTATCCTAATTTTGTTCAATTTGTTTGTAAATTGCAATTTTGCTTTACCTTTGCAACTTTAATAAAAAAAACTAGTCAAAACCTTTATGAAGAATGTACTAATAATTGGTGCAACGGGACAAATTGGTTCCGAACTAACCCTCAAACTAAGAGATACCTATGCAGGTAATATTATAGCTGGATACATTCCTGGTGCAGAACCCCAAGGTTTATTGAAAGAATCGGGCCCTGCAGAGATCGTGGATATAACCAATGCACAGCAAATCGCTGCGGTTGTTGAAAAATATGAAGTAGATACCATCTACAACCTCGCAGCAGTTCTTTCTGCCACTGCAGAAAGAAAACCCCAATTGGCTTGGGAGATAGGTATGGGAGGTTTATTTAACGTGCTTGAAGTGGCTCGGGAAAAACAATGTGCCGTATTTACACCTAGCTCTATAGGAGCTTTTGGCAAAGATACTCCCAAAGACAATACACCACAAGATACTATTTGTCGCCCACAAACAATGTATGGGGTAACTAAAGTTGCAGGTGAGTTGTTGAGTGACTATTACTACACCCGCTTTGGAGTAGATACACGTTCGGTTCGATTCCCTGGATTAATCTCTTACACAACTCCTCCAGGGGGTGGAACAACAGATTATGCCGTTGACATTTACTATTCAGCTGTGCGAGAAGAGAAATTTATCTCTCCCATTGCAGCAGGAACCTATATGGATATGATGTATATGCCTGATGCGCTACGTGCAGCAATCGAGATAATGGAAGCTGATCCAACAAGATTAATACATCGAAATTCATTCAACGTAGCTGCTATGAGTTTTGATCCTGAAATTCTTTTGGCAAGTATTCGCAAGGAACGACCTCACTTTGAGATGGAATACAACGTAGATCCTTTGCGACAAGCTATAGCAGAGTCATGGCCCAACTCCATCGATGACAGCTGCGCACGAGCGGAGTGGGATTGGAAACCAACATACGGATTGGAAGAGATGACAAAAGATATGCTACTAAAACTAAACGAGAAACTGAATTCATAGAGGAGTAGCGTGCATCTCACTGACTCAAGAAGAAGACGTTTTTTACAAGTAACGGGTTACACCCCATACAAAGAGTCCTACCGCCCAACTTCTACCGAGGTTGGGCGGTAGGGCTCTTATACTAAAGTGACGGGGATAATAGAGCAAAGAAAAAGAGAAGAGAGAAAACATCAATCGACTCTTCGTGAGTCTAAATTAAGAATCTATGAAGTAGAAATCTCACTTGGTTTGTTAAAAGAAGAGTTTCCCCCCCCAAAAAAAACAGTTTATTGACTTTTATTTTGTAATTTCGCCCAACAATTCACTTTTAAAATAAGATTATGAAGAAATTATTATTATCGGCAGCATTAGTTGTCGCTACACTAACAACAGTGTCTGCACAAGATTTAGGATGGAAATTCGGACCTAAAACAGGGGTTAATGCTGCTATGCTAGTTGGTCATGAAGATCTGAACACAGGAGTAAGACCTGGACTTGTTATAGGTGGTTTTGCAGAAATAAGATGCGCTAAATGGCTAGGGGTCAGTGCAGAGCTACTTTACTCACAACAAGGAAATGAATGGACAGATAAAAATGATCTCATTGAGGCTAAATCCACTATTAAATTAGATTACCTAAACACTCCTATCTTAGCTAATTTCTACCTCACAAAAGGATTTGCACTTAAGGCTGGTATACAACCAGGCTTTCTCATAAATGCTAAAAATAAAGTCGTCATAAAAGATGGTATAACAACAGAATATGACAATAAAGAACATGTTAAACCAGTCGATTTCTCAATCCCCGTAGGTCTTTCTTACGACTTTGAATGTGGGTTAGTCCTAGACTTACGCTACAACATAGGTGTAAGCAAAATTTACAAAGAGATTGAAGATACAAATTTAAACATCAACAACGGTGTTGTTCAATTCACTGCTGGCTGGAAATTCTAATCCCATTTAGAATAGATTTAACAATTAAATTAGGAGGAAAACAAAATAAGTTTTCCTCCTAATTTGTTTTCCAACCTCTCACACCACCATACGTGCCGTTCAGCATACGGCGGTTTATTAAACATGACGAGATTTATAAAATTCAAGCAATGGTTGCCGTTCTAGCTCAACATTGGTAAGCATTCGATGCAGGATACCACTGTGGCAATCTGACAGTACCCCTTACGAGTATTGCCGTTTCTATAAGCCCCCCATTTATCCATTTCCAGTCTAATCCATTCCCGCATTTGTTTACTAGAAACTTTCTACGATTTCCATATACACATGCGGATACAAAAACGTCTTCATTGGTCGAGTGCCGTTATTAGAAAAGATGTGCACGATGCCAACTTATAATCGTTGGTGAAGATTAGGTGAATGTTTTCACCCCTTCTCTTCACCATAACTCACTAATTACCAGACTGTGTGAAGAGTTGAAGCTTTTTTCGACTCTCTTTTTTTAGGTGGAGGGGGATAGCTCCTTTTATATACCAATGAACCCTGCTTGCTTTATCTACCAACAACAACTCTCCCCCTTGTTAGGAGTTATTTAAATACCTCTGCTTACCCTATTCGCCACAAATCAAGTACGCTCCTCTTAGCAATAAAAGGCTATCTCCTTCCTACTAAAGAGACTCTTTTTCTATGAAAGAACCACTAGCTAAGCCAAAAAAGAATATATTTGCAAGAGCAATACTAAAAAAGGATAAAAGATTCACTTGTCACTTAAACGTTTATTTTTTCCTTACTCCATCGTATAAGATGTAAAAATGACATTCCTATCAAGAGCCACCATAGAACACTCACAATGATTACACCGAGAACCTCGATACGCAAATGGCTTGAGCTAAAGAGAACTCCTATTCAAGCAATCGTTTGAAAGAGCAGAACACGTTACCATCCATACTCATCTAAGCACTATTACCTGAAAAAATGATCCGCCTAATACTACTTACCGACTTTACTGAATCCTTTTCATTTCAGCTATTAAAAGGAATTCTAGCCTATTCCAACAAGCAAACGCCGTGGGTTATCTGCCGAATGCCCCCTGCATACAAAGCCAATTATGGGATCAAGGGTGTGGTTGAGTGGGCCAACTCTTGGAAAGCTGATGCCATCATAGGGCGTTTTGATAACGAAGAGGATGTGAGCTTATTCAAGAAGAGCTCTATCATTGCTATTGCCCAAGATTATAAATCTCGTTTCAAAAGCGTTCCCAATATCACAGGCAATTATTACAAAACAGGTCGAATGGCCGCTGAATTTCTTTTAAGCAAAGGGTTTAAACATTTTGCTTTTTATGGATATCAAGATACAGTATGGTCTAAAGAGCGTTGTAAGGGCTTTTATGAATCTATCGCTGAACATGGATTTAAGGATAGCTTTTACTGCTACGAGAACCAATCAATTGATGACTTCTGGTTGTACGAAACCTCCACTCTTCTGAATTGGCTCAATTCACTTCCTCCATCAACGGCCGTAATGGCCTGCGACGACAACCAAGCAAATCGAATGGCCGAAGTATGCAAAGCCAATAATATCAAGGTACCTAACCAAATTGCTATTATTGGAGTCGATAACGACGAAATGATCTGCAACCTATCTGACCCACCACTCTCTAGTATAAGTCACGACGTGGTGCGAGGGGGATTTGAAGCTGCAGCACTCATCGCAAAAATGAAGAGTGGTAAACAAGAGACGTATGAAGATATCGTCATCGAGCCGGTAGCGATTGTCAATCGGCTATCTACCGACTTCTACTCCACTACTGATAGCGCAATTCATAAAGTATTGGAGTATATTCATCAAAACATTGCAGAGAAGATTACGGTTGGCAATCTATTAAAGGAGACAACCTTGTCGCGCCGTTTGCTAGAGATTCGATTTAAACAAGTTACCAAACAAACCATACACCGATACATTTTGAATCTAAAGATTGAGCGATTTGCACAGCTCTTATTGGCTTCTAATATCCCCATATCAGAAGTAGCGGAACAAGTTGGCATCACTAATTTTAAAAACTTATCACGCCAATTCAAGATCATTAAAAAGGTAACTCCCAATGAATACCGCAAAGAGCACCAAGTATTAAATCACAACGACCTATCTCCAAATTGATGCATACTCAACTCTTGTAACAAATAAAAGAGGTTTTATAGTATTGGGATCGAATAGACAACCCAATACTATAAAACCTCTTTACTTAACCGAATACCCAAAACGCTTTTGGCAATGTGTACCGTTCGGATGTATACATTTTAAAATCTCTTTTCTCTATTTAGCCAAAAAAGGTCTCGTGTAGTACAAGTGAGGTGGATGTGACAGTGCCAAGTTCATTCTCAGATAGCACTTAGTAAGTTTGCTTACCAACTTTTACAGCAACCTCTTTTTGTTTCTCTCCATACCTTAATACCAACTTAAATTCGACATTAGAATCGATGGTTACCTTAGGTTCATCTTTTATGGATTTGCGCGGAGCTGCTTTCAACCCAATCAACCCTTCAGGGCCAAAAGGATAGCGTTCAATACCGTTTTCTTCTAAAAGATTTACATCCCATACGATCTCTTTCTTGCTATAATCACCTTTTATACCAATGATAAACTCGATAAACTCTGCAATAGGCGGTAGTCCAGTCCATCCCACAAAGTTTGGTCTTGCCATAAATCCGGGCTCTGTCGATTCAGGTGCATAATACTCCCAAAAAGTATTTGTCTTCTTATACACCTCAAAAACTTGCGAATAATGATTCAATGCGATCTGATAGGCTAGGTTGTGATATCCCTTGTTAACAAGCCCAAGCATCACCATATAGTTAGTACCTGGCCAAACACCACCTTGCCAATAACGTCCATTTGCTTTGTACTTGCTATGATTAGCTGCCAAAGAAGGTACTCTGTGTGTGCGTTTAAATGTCTCTGGATTGTCCAATTCACCCACCAATCGATCTAATTTCTGATCATCCAAAACATCTGTAAAAAGTGCCCAATAGGCACCAATACCTTTTGTCTTACAAAGAGTTCCATCTCCATATTGGTCATACAAGAAACCACTCTCTTCATCCCAAAGATTCTTTTTAATATATTCCTTCAGCATTTTAGACTCATCTTCAAACTCCTCAATCTCTTGCCAACGCTCTAAATAAAAGCCCATCTCAAGAAGTAAGTTGGCTGTATACAGTTGTTGTAAATTAGCATCCAACCAAACCATGTGTCCGTGACTGTAGATAGGGCTATAATTCTCGGCTACACGAGGCATATTGTCCATACCAGTTCCCCATCCACTAGACCAATAGGTTCCATTTTGCCAAGTGCGATTGAGTTTAAGCCACTTGTAATAGGCACAAAGTACGGGGAAGATTTTTTCTAAACGCTGAGTATCTCCAAACTGATGGTAATAAACCATCTCGCACCAAGGCATTAAGTTGGGTCCAGTACTTACTGGATCATAACGCTCGAAGCAGTCAGCCCCATCAGCCTTTATCTCTCTACAGATAAATCCATCTGGATGCTGTTTTGCATAGAAGTTATCTAATGTTTGTTGGAATGGGAAGAAACGACTTCCATAGCGAGCGAACATAAGCATAAACGATGAGTCCCACATAAAGATATTCCCATTGTATGCTGTGTCTAAATAACTTGACACAAAACCTGAATTGGGCTGTGGAGAACAAATGTTGGAGATGGCAATCTCCCACGCTTTCCAATACATTTCAACCTCCTTGTCATGCCCCCTCCAAATAGGAACAGGCAAGATCTGTTTGGCTTCATCAAAGCTTCTTGGCTCAATCGTTATAGGTTTTGCCACGCGATACTCATTCTCAGTAACCAAGGGTTCTTTGACATAGGTATTTTTATAGGGTAAGTTGTATTTCCCATTGGTATCATTGTTTTGTGAGAATGCGCTGTTTGCTATGAAAGGCATTGACAAGCAAGATAATAAAATGTATTTAAGCATAAGAGTTAACGTTTGAATTATAGATTGCCTCTTTTCTATTTTATCAAAAAGAGGCAATCAACAAAAATAAATGAGACTAAAGAGAGCGCTTATTAAAGTGTAGAGGCGCCTAACAAGCTGACATTTTTCAACTGTGAGGGTATAATCTTTAATTGCTTTGTAATCTCTTTGTAAGGGAACTTATCAACGACAGAATACATGGCCTCCTTAAAAAAAGGATAGGCGGGCACGATACCTCCACCAAGAATAACAGCCTGTGGTGAATAAGTATACAAAATGGCATTGACTAAGTTTCCTAAGTGTTCACCAAACATACTCCATATCAGCAAAGCCTCTTTATCACCATTCAGTGCTCTCTTTGCTAGATTCTCTCCTGTCGTATTGTGATGAGTTTTAAAGTATTGGCTGCTACAATAGCTTTCAAAGTCTGCATCCAAATAGGGTAATGAGCCGATTTCCCCAGCTCCTGCATACTGTCCACTGTATAATTTATTATCAATTATGATGCCCGTACCAATACCCGTACCAATCGTTACTCCCACCATATTGCTAAAAGGTTTTCCTTCACCAAAAAACTTTTCTCCCAATGTAAAACAGTTGGAGTCATTGTTTATTCTTGTAGCTATCCCAAATCGGGTCTCGATAATCTCTTTTAACGGTACAATCTTCCACGAAGGAATGTTAGCTACGTTATATACAACTCCTTTCTCTACATCAAGAATGGATGGAACCCCTATCCCAATACTCTCTACAGAATCAGTCATCATACTATCAATTAAGTCGATAAGTTGATTCACTACGATGGATTCACTTTCATTTGAAAAACAGGGTGTGGAATGAGATTTCAAACAAACACCGTTTTCAAGTTGGGCAATCCGTATGTTTGTACCTCCTAAGTCTATTGCAAGTTTCATATATTTAAATTTTTTTGGTTAATTGTTATTACCTCGCAAATATAAATATGAAAATGAGTTATCACATCTCGAATTGCGTATATAAATCTTCATTTTACGCAAAAAAGAAGATTTATACCACTCGTAAAAATTTATGGCTCTCTCGTAAAAAGAAAACATACCACTCTACTACCTGATGTTCAATGGTTTCTTGAGCGTTTTAAAAAGAGGATTTCTCTTTTTAAAAGCGAATGATTTTTGATGGAAGCCTTTTTGATAAGCTCAATCGAATAGAGCTAAATTAAAGCTTACTGGAATCTAATAGATTCGATTATAAGCAACAAGCAATATTCTAGAAGCATTAAGTTTTACCGAACCACAATTAATTGTGGTGAAACGTAGTAGAGAGAGTTCTTTAAGCAGGTCAATAGAGTGACTCATTAAAACGTATTGGTTGGATTGTGACAGATGAAGATTATAGAAGCAAGACGCACGATGAATTATCAGCTGAACATCATTAGTAAAGTAGGGTCACGAAGAAATCGTATCACAAACCTCCTCTTACAAAGGAGAAGAGACCTTATAAATGAAAAAATAAGCAAAATAGAACAAAAGGTGAAATGCCCTTTGGGGCTCTATGTGCAGGTGTAAGAGGAGCCTGATATATGGGAGTACAAAAAAAAGCTGTTTTGAATCTCACGCTTTGTGTGATTCAAAACAGCTTCTATTTTATTAAGCCACTGTGTTTACCTACAATCCTACAACCAACACAGATACGATGTATCCCGTGGCTATCAATTCTAGCAGATAATTCAAATGGCTACCATGCCTATCGTGTAGGGATGCAACGAATGGTGTGACCATTTGCATGTACGTCATAAGATTGCACATTATAAGTGTATTGACCATCACCAGCAATACTTATAAAGTAAGCTTCAGTAGTACCTCTTGGTGTATTTGACCAAAAGTCAGCATGTGTACCTACGCGGTCAGGAGAACCATCGAGTTCACGACTTCCCCAAGCAGGGAAAAACTCTCCATTCGTTAGGCCTTCTCCTGCTCCAGGACCTATATAATAACCACGAACACCATCTAAAGTAGTCCATTGAGAGTGGTTCGCACCAAAACTGACATGTTCTCCATTTGAGGCCATACGCCACTTACCGTTATCAGGCACAGAACTATGAGCAAGTTCTGCTTTAATGAAGCCCTGAGTAAATCCGACAAGCCTACATGGGTCTCCCTTACCATCAAGCAGATTCGCTTTTGTATTAGCGGGGAAACTACCTCCGACTTTCCATGTACCACTCCAAGGCTGTTGTCTATTTGAAGGGTTAAACTGCATAACCAATGGGCTCTCAGCAGCAGGTGTCCATGCAATTATTGAACCAAATTGAAAGATAGAAGTATGTCTAGTAGCTCTTTTAGTTAGTTTAAGCATTGCATTATCGCCAGTTCCAGAAACATATAGACGCGGAGTACAGTTACCCTCCTCATTAATATACTTAGCTGTATAAGTTTGCCCATTTAAGCCTGAAGATAATTTAACATTCAATCTCGTACCTTCCTCAGAAACATAAACAGCTGCTTGAGGATTTGTTTCTGTAATCTTAACATCACCATTGTACCAAGCGTCAAAATTATTCCATTCTACCTTGTCTACTTTAATCGTAGCCTTTGAGGTGACCAATGTATTTATCACACCTGCACCCTCAGAATCAGATATCGTACCTGCATCCTCTGTTACAAAACCAACCTTATAAATTATAGGATCAAACTGTGCCGTATAAGTAGCACCATGTAAATCAGCAGATAATTTCACATGCAATTTCGCACCCTCATCAGAAACATAAACAGCTGCTTGAGGATCTGTTTCTGTAATCTTAGCACCACTAGGATCATACCAACCAACAAACTGAAATTCAGAGATTGCTGTAGCGACTGAAGTTGCTTCTGCACCAATTGGACCATCAAATGAAGGTACTGATACCATACCTGCGTTGGGATCATTAGGTTTAAAATTAGCCCTGACAAGATGAGTAAAGTGAGCCCTATAATGATTACCATTTACCGCTTCTGACATTCTTACATTCAACTGTAGACCCTGCTCAGAAAGATAAATTGAATCCTTGTCATCCTCTGATTCAATCCTAATACTATCAGCAGTATACCAACCATCAATATAATATTCGCCAAGTGGAGTAGCTAGTGATGTTACAACTTTTCCAGCTGAGCTCGTTTGCACCGTGTCAGATACAGTACCGTTTTCCGCAGCATCAAAATTAACAACGTAAAATTTATCAGCAAACCTAGCTTGATAAATCTTATTTGCAGTTTGCTGCGTTAGTTTAACTTCCAATGTATCCCCTACAATAGTAATATCACCCAAGGTCGAAAGCTTATGGATTGTGTCTGGAAAAAGATACCAACCATCAGGTTTGTAATCTTTTTCTCCTGTTGGTATCACCCTGAGTACCGTTCCCTCAAAATCAGTCTGTTCCCCAAGATGGTCTACAATACCGTTCTCTCCATTTGTAAATTGTACTGTGTAGCGTGGAGTTGGGGTTGGCGTTGGTTCTGGGCTAGTCCCTTCATCTGCACAACCACTCATAAAAAAAGCACCTAGAAGGCTGAGTGAAAATAATTTAGCAAAATTAATCATCAATAGTTCGTTAAGTTTTGATTAACTTTACGCCGCTTTAGTTCCGTAGAGCAATAGTTCTTTGACAAGTTTGTGATTTTTCTTTGAGTTTGGATTGATACCGAACTTGGAAATAAATAGATTTACCATCATTTGGTTGTGCAATAGTATCTTAGTCTCTTTTATAGAGAATGGTATCTGTTTATTTTTTGAGTTCCTCCAATGGACTACTTTGGCAATATTGACCGCTGTTAGCGCGAAGTTGAAGTGTGCATTGAGCTTCTCTAGGCTTCTTGCTTGGCAGTGGGTTAGTCCCGTTGCTTGTTTTGCATCTCGGTATAGGAATTCGATTTGAAATCTAGCATGGTAGCAATCAAGTACATCCGTTGGATTCGCATACGTATCGGTGGAAAATATAGTGCGTTGAATGATTTTTCCTTTATCTTCTATTTTCTCAACGATGATTAGTATATCACGTTTTAGTGCAACAGAATTAACCACCGCATAGTAACAGGTTGTTTGCTTGTACTCAAAGCAGGTGAATTTATTGGAGTCAATGTTTTTGATATCAATAGTGCCCTCATACTTTTTTGGTCTACCTCTTCCTTTTCTTAGCTCTCCATGGAATAGATAGCGTAAACTGGCATTATTAGGAAGTCTGCTAATCAGATGAAATCCTAGGGAGTTAACCTTCTCTACAAATGGACGTTTGGCAAAGTATGCATCAGCCACAATGATATTGCTGATTTCTAGCAGAGCATCTTTACGTTTCTCAATGACATAGGAATACCAATCCAATAAGGACTTTAATACTATTTTGAGTGTAGATACAGGTGGAGTTTGTACAGCTTCCAGATGTAATGACTGATGGGTTTGTATATCTATAGCTGCTACTCCCATAATCTCGACTCCTCGCTTAATACTTTGAGCACAACCAGACCAAAAGCTACCCATATAAGGTGTTTTCTTTCCTGCCTTGGAAATGTAACTTGGATCGATTGCAATGGCCAGTGGTCCTGAAAAGGTATCTTTGACTAAGGCAGAGTTGAAAGTCATAAAGTCAAACCCTTTGGTAAATTGTTGCCTAAAGCGCTGTTCACTGTAAGAGCTATAACGGCCAAGTTGAAGGAAGTTGATACGACTTGGGATGAGTAAGAACAGAACAAACACTTCAAGGATAAAATCACGTCGCCATTTGTTTAAACGAATG
Organism: Phocaeicola sp.; assembly: GCA_051658485.1. Classification (GTDB taxonomy): domain Bacteria; phylum Bacteroidota; class Bacteroidia; order Bacteroidales; family Bacteroidaceae; genus Phocaeicola. The sequence goes on along the minus strand of JBOFMR010000051.1, from coordinate 6,936 downwards.
CAGGACTTGTCTAGAATAGATGAAATGATATATAGGAATTGCGTATGAACCTGATTATTTGCTACCATAAGAGTGAGTGAGAACACCCTTAAAAGTAGTAATAATCAGGGGATTACGCAAGCGGATGCACGATTGTCTTATTGATAATCAGACAGATAAAACAAAGTTTAACGAAGTGTTGCACAATAGTAGATACACAATAAAGAACGGAGTATCTCGCTACATTGGTAACCATAATACTTCGTTCGCTCTCCTAGAGTAGAATCAATCAAAGAGTCTAAACCCAATTGAGGAAATTTATCAAGAACATAGAATACTCCACCAAAAGGAGTAATTGAATCTGATTTTAATAGCTATTTTTGTACCCATGCGCAGCAGCCACCCTTTATTGTTTGTGTGGTAACACTAATTTAGGTGAATTCTAGCACATATCCAAACCCCATGCATAGTATTAACTATCAAGGGTTTGGTTTTTTATTAAAAAAAGAGCTGCGGGTCTAAGGCTTTAAAACGAAATTCTCAAATGAATATTCAACATCATTTAAAAGTTGAAACGATATTTCTTTGTATATTCGCTGCCACATAGCAGAGAAATATGAGAAAGGACAAACAAATACGTACCACATTACGCTTTCGCCGTTGGAGCCATAAAGCTTATGCGGCTTTTGTCAGCATAGGGCGCTATGCAACCATTGGTTCTCTGCGCTATGAGATTGCAGATTCCTCTTTGGCAAAACAAAAGAGTGTAACTGCCATCATTATACTCTCATGGGGTAGAAATAGCCATATACAAAATGATGGGGCCTCTCTACCCGATGACGACGAAACGGTTACTCAACGGGAGTTGCTCGCTGCACAGTTTCTGTATGCTGCAGTAGCTACTTCGTCACCCTCTTACGCCTCCTCTACATTAAAAAGAATTCATTATACAATAATGAAGCGACGCATCGTGTCAATGCCTTCTCTTGGAGTGGCTGCACGTAGCGTCGCTTCTTTGTTTTACAACCTATCCATTACTTTAGATTATACATTACGATGACTATTACAGAAATTACCCAAAGAATATTAAACGGAGGTACTATCACACTAGCTGAAGCAGAGTTTCTAGCGATACAACCTGATAAAGAGCTCCTTTACGAAGCAGCACACTCACTCACGTCACAACTCGAAAATCGCGAGTTTGACATGTGTTCCATCATTAATGCCAAGTCGGGCAAGTGCCCTGAGAACTGCAAATGGTGCGCACAGTCGGCTCACTATCAAACGAAAACGGAGGTATATGATTTAGTAGATAAAGAGGAATGTTTGCGTCATGCACTGCACAATGAGCAGCAAGGTGTAGCTCGTTTTTCCTTGGTTAGCAGCGGACGCAAGCCTACTAAGAGACAGATGGATAAACTGTGCGAATCCATTCTCCACATGCGCAACAACAGTTCCATTCGCTTATGCGCTTCCTTAGGATTGCTAGGTGAAGAGGAGCTACGCACACTATATAATGCAGGTATCACTCGTTATCACTGCAATCTAGAAACTGCCCCCTCCTACTTTAGTACTTTGTGCAGTACCCACACACAAGAAGAGAAGCTAGCCACATTAGCAGCTGCCCGCCGTGTAGGAATGGAAGTATGTTCAGGCGGTATCATCGGCATGGGAGAGAGCATGAGCCAACGTATCGAGTTTGCCTTTACTTTAAAGGATCTAGATGTACCCTCTATTCCTATCAATCTATTGCAGCCCATACCTGGCACCCCTCTAGAAAAACAGCCTGCACTTACCGAAGAAGAAGTGCTTACCACAATTGCACTATTCCGCTTTATCAACCCCACCGCTTATTTGCGATTTGCAGGAGGAAGGGCGCAATTGAGTAAAGAGGCTGTACAAAAGTCGCTCTATATTGGAGTGAACTCTGCGATTGTAGGCGACCTGCTTACCACCCTTGGTTCAAAGGTATCTGAGGATAAAAAGCTAATTGAGGAGGCAGGCTATCACTTTAGCAACACACTCTTCGATCGCGAACATTTATGGCATCCCTATACCTCTACCACCAAGCCGCTACCTGTATATAAAGTAGAATCGGCCGAAGGAGCCACCATCACATTAGAAGGTGGGAAAAAATTAGTAGAGGGAATGTCATCGTGGTGGTGCACCGTACATGGATACAACCACCCTGTATTAAATGAAGCAGCAAAAGAACAGCTTTCAAAAATGTCACATGTGATGTTTGGAGGGCTTACGCACAATCCAGCCATCGAATTGGGCAAACTGCTTTTACCGCTTGTGCCCAAAGCCCTACAAAAGATATTCTATGCCGATTCTGGCTCAGTAGCCGTAGAGGTTTCCATGAAGATGGCTGTACAATATTGGAATGCCAAGAGTCAAAGCGCACCTGCAAATAGCAGTTTCGTGAAGAAGACCAACTTTGTAGCACTGCGAAATGGCTATCATGGCGATACATGGAATGCGATGTCGGTATGCGATCCCGTTACGGGTATGCACTCACTTTTCGGCACCTCACTCCCTATTCGCCACTTCCTACCCCAACCTCGTTCACGCTTCGGAGGCGAGTGGAATGCAGAAGAGATAGAACCCTTAAAGCAACTACTAGAAACAGATAGCCATGAAATCGCCGCTATGATTGTAGAGCCTGTAGTACAAGGTGCAGGCGGAATGTGGTTCTATCATCCACAATACCTACAAGAAGCAGCGACTCTTTGCAAGCAACACAATATACTACTGATATTCGACGAAATTGCCACAGGTTTTGGTCGTACAGGTAAATTCTTTGCGTGCGAACATGCAGAGGTCTCACCCGATATCATGTGCATTGGAAAAGCACTAACGGGTGGATACATGACACTCTCGGCAGTGTTAGCTACCAATCAAGTGGCAGACACCATCTCCAATTATACCCCAAGCGTCTTTATGCATGGGCCTACTTTCATGGGCAATCCTTTGGCTTGCGCCGTGGCATGTGCTTCTATTAAACTACTACTCTCTAGCGATTGGCAGAAGAAGGTGGAATGTATCTCACAACAGCTGGGAGAGGAACTTGCAGAAGCACGCGCGCTAAGTCAAGTGCAAGAGGTACGCATACTAGGTGCAATCGGCGTAATAGAGATGAAGAAACCTGTAAATATGGCATGGATGCAAAAACGTTTTTTAGAAGAGGGAATTTGGGTACGCCCATTCGGCAAGCTAGTCTATCTGATGCCTCCATTTATCATCAGTAAAGAGGAGTTGAGCCAACTAACACAGGGTGTACTACGTATTATTAAAGAACTAAAAGAGTAACAAAATGACACTACAAGATAGAATGAGGGAGGGATTGCATACATTGCAACAAAAAGGGAACTTACGCAAGCTTTCTCCTATTGCTCATTGTGGTAAAGAGATAGAGATACAGGGAAAACGCTTACTCAATCTTTCGTCCAACGACTACCTAGGATTAGCATCTTGCACAGAGTTACAAGAAGAGTTTATTCAAGAACTAAAGGTGGACAAGCCTCTATTCAGTGCCTCCTCATCAAGGCTCCTCACGGGCAACTTTGAAGTTATGGAGGAGTTGGAGCAGACACTCGCAAACCTCTTTCAACGCGAAGCTGCCTTGGTGTTTAACAGTGGCTACCATGCTAATACAGGTATACTACCGGCAGTGTGCAATGCTGATACACTAATATTGGCAGACAAGTTGGTACACGCGAGCCTTATTGACGGCATCCGGCTCTCTTCGGCATGTTGCATTCGCTATCGTCACAACGATTTGAAACAATTGGCACGCCTACTCGAAACTTACCACTCCAAATACAGCCAAATTATTGTGGTAACAGAAAGTATTTTCAGTATGGATGGAGATTGCAGCGACCTCACTTCACTTGTAGAGCTAAAGAAGCAATATAGCAATGTAGTCCTCTATGTGGATGAGGCACATGCTTTTGGCCTACGAGGTGAGAAAGGGTTAGGCTGTGCAGAAGAGACAAATACAATAGCGGATATAGACTTCCTTGTGGGTACTTTTGGTAAGGCTGCTGCTTCGGCTGGTGCTTATCTTATCTGTAGTAAATTACTGCGCGAATATCTTATCAATCATATGCGAACACTTATTTTCACCACAGCGATGCCTCCCATCAATATGGCATGGACACTCTTTATTGTTCGCCGTCTTGATAGATATTGTTCACAAAGAGCACATCTAGCAAGAATAAGCAAGCTATTGAAAGAGGCATTAGAAGTCAAAGGATATACATGTCCAAGCGATAGCCACATTATACCCATGGTGGTGGGCAACAGTGCAGATACACTATTAGAAGCAGAAACACTACAGCAACATGGGTTTTATGCACTCCCCGTGCGCCCGCCTACAATACCCGAGGGGACTTCACGCATACGCTTCTCGCTGACTGCAGCTATAAAGGAAGAGGAGATTGAATCACTTATTAAATGGATTGATCAAAAACTATGATACAAAAAATGAGTATAAATGAGGGACACAGTCGCTTACTCATCTTCTTTGCAGGATGGGCAGCTGACGAAACACCCTTCAAGTCTTATCGCCCTGCGGATATGGACTATATGATATGCTATGACTACCGTACGCTATCCTTCGACTTCTCACTCTTGAAAAGCTATGAGGAAATCGTAATTGTGGCGTGGTCAATGGGAGTTTGGGCAGCTTCACAGTTATTGAGCAACCAGAGGCTAAAGAATCTAGCTCCCATCAAGCGGAGCATTGCCATCAATGGCACTCCATACCCTATAGACGATACTCGTGGCATTCCTACTGCTATTTATCAAGGAACACTAGAGGGACTCTCAGCTTCCTCACTTCATAAATTCTTTCGTAGAATGTGTGCAAACGGCGAAACATTTAGACGTTTCCTAGAGGTAACACCACGAAGAGAACTAGAGGAGGTATGCGAAGAATTGACAGCCATTGCCGAACAATATCGTACGTTCCCGCATTCAACCTTTACCTGGACAGAAGCAATCGTAGGAAATAACGATCGCATCATTCCTCCTGCCAATCAACTGCAAGCATGGGAAGAAGCAGGCACACAGATTTTTCAAACCTGCGATGCACACTATCAGGAAGAGTTATTTAACCGCTATTTACAAGAAGTATGGACAAAAAGTTAATTGCCGAACGTTTTGCTAAAGCACGTTGCACATATGCAAAAGAGGCACATGTGCAGCAGCTAGTCGCTGAAAAAATGATACAACATCTTATGCAGTATACATCCACGAAGCAATTTTGCAAAGTGGTAGAACTAGGCTGCGGCACAGGCAACTACTCACGTTTGCTACATCACCACCTCGCACCAGACAGTTTTTGGATGAATGATCTTTGTCCGGAGATGCAAGACTATATATACGACATACTCACTGAGGGAAGCACGGCAAAAAAGGCTTACCATTTCTGTGCCAATGACGCAGAGAAGTTGGAACTTCCACAAGAGACAAATCTCATTACTTCATGCTCCACTATACAGTGGTTTGTCTCACCCGACCACTTCTTCCATCGTTGCTACGAGTCACTCTCCGATGGAGGCTATTTAGCCTTTAGCACATTTGGCAAGGAGAATCTAAAAGAGATAACCACTCTCACTGGTAGCGGACTCTCCTACTTTACGATAGAGGAACTCTGCGAGAAGCTTTTAACTGATTATGAAATAGTCTATGCAGAAGAGGAGCACAGCACCCTTTATTTTAGTACGCCCAAAGAGGTGTTGAAACATTTAAAACAAACTGGGGTAACAGGTATCGAGAAACGTATATGGACCCGAAATAAATTAGAAGCATTTATCACAGCATATAAGAAGCTGTTTTCACACAAAGAGGAAAAAGTGTCACTCACTTATCATCCTATCTATATCATCGCAAAGAAAAGACAATCATGGAAAAGCAAATCTATTTCGTAAGTGGCATCGATACTGATGCAGGCAAAAGCTACTGCACCGCATGGCTTGCTGCACAGTGGATAAGCAAAGGTGCGCGTGTCATTACACAGAAACTCATCCAAACAGGCAATGAAGGATACTCCGAAGATATTGATCTGCATCGGCAAATTATGGGAATGGAAAAGACAGAAGAGGATCTTCTGCAACTTACCATGCCCGAGATTTATTCCTACCCTTGCTCTCCTCATTTGGCAGCACGTATAGACAATCGCCCTATTAATTTTCAAAAGATAGAAGAGGCCACACAGGAATTAGCTCGGCGCTACGAAGTGGTGATGATAGAAGGAGCGGGAGGAGTGATGGTTCCGCTTACAGAGGAGTACCTCACGTTAGACTATTTAATAGAAAAAGGATATCCTCTTATTTTCGTGACCTCGGGTAAGTTAGGTAGCATCAACCACACTCTACTCAGCCTAGAAATCATCAAACAACGTGGTGTTATTTTAGACACTGTGCTTTACAATCTATACCCGCCAGTAAGCGATACTACCATTCAAAAGGATACACAATCGTACATTCAAAATTACTTACGAAAGAATTTCCCTGAAACGAAGTTTATAACCGTACCAGTAATTCAATAATTTTTTTAAATGATTATCCGTAAATAGGTGATACCTTATTTGTACAAAACCTGTAAATAAATAAGTTACTGCTAAACTCGTTTCTGTTCTTTTAAAGAGTTTTACCCACCCGGAATATCCGTAGTAGTTTGCACCTGTAGAGTCTCCACTATTGCATGGTTTCGACACTACGCAGCAAAGAGCCAAACAGAACCATCTTGCAGTCTTTGCCTACAGGGGCGATAGTGGCTCGCCATTATCTTGCCTCAGTAGACTGCTTTCTGTAAGACCGTTCTTTAATGTTTGGCTTGGCTATTACGGATGTTCCTACCCACCCTGGAGAGTGTATTCACTCTTCGACTATATCTTTCTGTTATACTTGAAAAAGTACCGTGTTTCTGAAAAAGAGATGGAGGAGACTT
>JBOFMR010000050.1:0-9647 GCA_051658485.1 Phocaeicola sp. | reverse complement strand
GCAAGTTGAAACTTCGCAGTATAAGTTTTAGTGTTCGTTGCTGCCGTTAATTTCACATTTAGTGTATCACCACTTACGGTGATGTCATCACCCGTTACAAGCTTCACATCTCCATCGTACCACCCTTCAAGTGCATAATTCAATGCTGCTGTTGCTACAGAGGAGATTGTCTCTCCCACACTGCCACTCTGCTCACCTTTGGGGTCTACCGTTCCCAGTTCCTCATTGTCAGAGGCAAAAGTTACTTGGCAAGTCGCAAGTTGAAACTTCGCAGTATAAGTCTTAGCGTTCGTTGCTGCCGTTAATTTCACTTTTAGTGTATTATCACTTACAACGATGTCACCACCCGTTACAAGCTTCACATCTCCATCGTACCACCCTTCAAGTGCATAATTCGTATTTGCTGTTGCTACAGAGGAGATTGTGCTTTCCGCATTTCCACTCTGCTCACCTTCGGGTTCTACCGTTCCGTTAGCACCTGCCGAAAATGTAATACTCATTTTTGTAGGTGCCTCCACAACATCTTCCTGTGAACAACTACTCATTGCTAAAACTCCTGAAAGAATTAGTAGTGTTGATTTAATCGATTTAAACATAATTAAAACTGTATTCTTGTAATTTTATTTTAAAAGCACAAAGATAATAAATCTATTTAAAATTATTTCTTAACTATTAAACAATAAACCATCTTTCTGTTTTTAAATGTTTGCAAAAATCCTCAACACCACCACAAAATGCTCTCTTCTTTTTTATCTGTTTCATCACTACCTCTCCCCTGAACATAAACAACAATTCCCCCACCTCTACTTAAAGAAATAGGGAAAAAGCTCCTGAATCGGGGCAGAACACTACACAGCTAAATGATGCTGCTCTTCGACTTATTTTGGCTCACCGCCCAAAGTTGTAGAATGGCATCCTTTTTTGCTTTGTTTACCATCTTACGCTATCTACACTATATAATCTCCTCTTTAAATTGATTTATTGCTGTCCGGTTAAAAAAGGTACGAGCTATTATATTATCTGATAATCAATAAGTTGTTTAGATTCCTTGAAAAGGGGATTGTCTTTTCATTGGCTAATGATTTTGTAAGAAACTCAACAGAATGGGCCTAAATTGAAGCGTATTTACTCTCTAATAGATTCGATTATAGGAAAATCAAGTGATTTTCTAAAGGTATTAAGTTTTATCGGACAGCAATAATACTTTTTCATCGCATCTGATAAGGCAAATATCCCTTACAAAAAGAAAGAGCTACATCATTCTTTCAATAGAATTTGATGTAGCTCTTTCTTTGTAGGGATAAGAAGTGTTCCTTCTCTTTTCATCCTTCACCGCCCTTCACAAAAAGTATCAACTCTTTTTCTGATTCTCTAGCGGAGAGAGAAGCGGAAGCGAAAAGTTATTTCGCGCTCTTGTACATATTTTCATAGTAGTTTTGGTAATTTCCACTGGTTACTTCATTCACCCATGTTTGATTTTCCAAATTCCACTTAATTGTCTTAACAATACCCTCTTCAAAAGAGGTTTCAGGCTTCCATCCTAATTCTGTCGTAATTTTTGTTGGATCGATAGCATATCGCTGATCATGTCCCAATCTATCTTTAACAAAACTGATTAGTGAATCATTAATCCACTCTATAGATACCTCACCTGCCTCATTCAACTCTTTTCTTTTCAGAATCTTTCTGTATTCAGGATTTTCCTCCATCAACTTATGAATGGTAGAGATGATTGTTTTAACAATTTGCATATTGGTACGCTCATTGTGCCCACCTACATTGTACACCTCACCTATTTTTCCTTTTTTTATAACCAATTCAATGGCCTTGCAGTGATCTTCCACATACAACCAGTCACGTACATTGCTTCCATTACCATATACAGGCAATTTCTTTCCTTCCAATATATTCTTAATAATGAGTGGAATTAATTTTTCAGGAAAATGATAAGGCCCGTAGTTATTAGAACAACGTGTAAGCGTTACAGGCATTTTATAAGTATCGTGATAAGCCATTACAATAAAGTCAGCACTCGCTTTTGAAGCACTGTAAGGGCTACGTGGAGACAAAGGAGTCTCTTCTGTAAAGAGTCCAGTTTCACCCAAGCTACCATACACCTCATCAGTTGATACTTGATGAAAACGTACATTTTTACGCCACGTAGGATAGCCATATTCATCTTTCCCTGTAACCCAAGCTTTGCGCGCTACATCAAGCAATGTTTGCGTACCCAATATATTGGTTTTTAAAAAAAGCTGTGGGTTCTCAATACTACGATCCACATGGCTTTCGGCTGCAAAATTAACGATACAGTTAAACTTATACTCAGTAAAAAGCTGATCTACCAAAGCTTGATTACAAATATCTCCTTTTACAAAGAAGCAACGTTCGCTGTCGACATCCGCTGCGATAGTACCTAAATGACCCGCATAGGTTAAAGCATCAAGAACAACCACTCTAATATCTTCATGAGCAGCCATTAAATACTTTACATAGTTCGCACCGATAAAGCCGGCAGCTCCTGTAACAAGATATGTTTTCATTTTACATCTGAATTTATAAATAGTGGGGACAAAGTAACCGCTTTTTTTTGACTTGACCAATATTATTCGGCCAATTCGATTACTTCCAAATCTTTAAAATTTCCATATTCAATGGAAAATCGAACCAAAGTACGTACTTTATGAAAACCATAGACACCTGCAGCACCTGGATTAATGTGCAACATATCCAATGTTTTATCATACTTCACCTTCAAAATATGCGAATGTCCACTTATAAAAAGTTTGGGTGGACGAACCAACAAACTACCCTGAATAGATGAATCATATTTCCCTGGATATCCACCAATGTGTTTTATTAACACATCGGTTCCTTCCAATGTAAAGCGATTAACAAGTGGATAATTCATACGAATATCCTGCCCATCAACATTCCCATAAACAGCCCTAAGTGGACGAAAGGAGGCTAGTTTCTCTGCCAGCTCTAAGGAACCTATATCACCTGCATGCCATATCTCATCGCACGCCTCGAAATGCTTCAAGTAGCGCTCATCCCAATGTGCATGGGTGTCTGACAGAAGTCCTATCTTCTTCATCTATTTTTCTCTGTTACTTCCTTTACAAGTTCTGCAAGATAGTGCGCAGTTTGCTCTATTCCCAACAATGAGGAGTCTATACAAAGGTGATAAGAGGAGGCTGCTCCCCATGTTTTGTAACTATAACAGTTGTAATAAGAAGACCTTTGTCTGTCTATCTTTTCAATATACTCTTCTGCTTTTTCGGGGGATAAACCTGTAGAGGCAACAACGCGCTCTACACGAAACTCAAGCGGTGCACTAATAAAAACATTTATCACATGGGGCCTGTTACGAAGAATATAATCAGCACATCGTCCTACAAATAGACAAGATTTCTCTTCTGCCAGCCGAACAATAACCTCACTCTGAATTTGAAAAAGTGACTCGTCATTTAGACAATTCATATAGGGCAATGCATTCTCGCCTAAAAGCGGAACAGAAGATGCGAAGATAGAGTTCCAAAAACCTTTGGAGGCACGCTCGTCTGTCTTTTCAAAAAATTCTTGAGATAGACCACTCTCATTGGCAGCAAGCTGAATTAACTCTTTGTCATAAAAGGAGAAACCCAATGCTTCAGCGAGTTTCTCACCTATCTCTTTTCCACCACTTCCTAGTTGGCGACCTAAATTTATAATGTAATGTGATTTCATTTTATCAATTTATTTTTAAACGAACTCCCTATCTCAACAATCTCACAATGAAGCAATCGAGAATTGGGTATTATCTTAATTTTAGAAAGAGAGCATACAACGTTAAATCGATAAACGATTTAACATCGACTTGCTATCTGGCTTTTAGAGTATTTAAAATGGCGATAAAGCAGGACTCCCGAAACACAGCTAGCTAAAGCATCAGAAATAGGCAAACTATACCAAATGCCATTTGCCCCCAAAAAAGAGGGAAGTATTAATAGACAAGGAAGCAAGAAAAGCATTTGCCGAATCAATGACAAAAATATAGCCTTTTTAGCCATACCAATACTCTGAAAGAAGTTAGAGGTAACTATCTGAAATCCAACAATCGGATACATCAGCGTAGCTATACCTAAACCGGTTGCAGCAAGTTCTATTAAATCGGGGTTATTTGTAAATATAGATACAGCCTGACGAGGAATACATACACCGATCAAAAAACCCATAGACATAATGGCTGTGGCTGAATAAATCGTCAACTTCAACACTTCGTTTAGACGACCATAAGCTTTTGCTCCAAAATTATAGCCTGCTATGGGTTGCATACCTTGGGTAACTCCCATTGTAATCATAACAAACAAAAATACAATTCGGTTTACAATACCAAAGGCACCAATTGCTAAATCACCTTCATAAGTTTTCAACCCCTTATTTATTACAATAACAATAAAGCAAGCAGCAATATTCATAAAAAAAGGAGCCAAGCCGATAGAAAACACATCTTTTACAATCTTCGAATGGAGTTTATAGATCCCCTTACGCAGGTAGATAATCTCATTCTTATTTGTAAAAAATTTAAATTCCCATGCCAATGTAATGATTTGTGCAACAATCGTTGCAATGGCAGCCCCCCGAATACCCCAATCAAATCCGTAAATAAAGAGAGGATTAAGAATGGTATTAATCAGTACAGCCACAATTGTAACATACATTGCTTTTCGAGGATGACCGATGGAACGTAACATGTAGTTCAGGCCAAAAAAAGTATGAGTCACTACATTTCCCAGCAAAATAATTTGCATATAGTCTCGCGCATATCCAATGGTATCAACACTTGCCCCAAAGAAATAGAGAATAGGATCAAGTGCAAAAATGGTCAATAGGGTAAGACCAATACCAGTAAACAACGAAAGAACAAGCACATTACCCAATATTTGCTGAGCTGTTTTATAATCTTTCTGCCCCAACTTTACCGAAATAAGCGCAGAGGCTCCAATCGCTACTAGCGAACCAAAAGCAGCTGTTAAGTTCATAAGCGGAAAGGTTACTGCCAATCCCGATATGGCAAGCGGACCTACACCGTGACCTATAAATATACTATCTACCATGTTGTAGAGCGAGGAAGCTGTCATTGCTATGATGGCAGGAATGGCATACTGGAGCAACAATTTGCTCACTTTGGCAGTGCCTAATTCTGAAGTAATTTCTAAATTCATAAATAAAACCTCTTTTCTTTAAGTTGATGTGCGCTAAAAGCAGAACAAAGGTACATAAAAAACAGAGTGTTAAAAGAAAGATTCTATATCTTTGTGGTTCACACCAATCAAAAAACGAGAAAATGTGGAATAACTCCTACCGATGGTTCCTTTTATTACTCCTCTCCTGCCTCTACGCAAAGGCAGAAGCAGATGAGGTAAATTACATCTATCGCGTCCATCTAACAGATAAGAAAGAGAGCCCTTACTCTCTAGAACAACCCGAACAGTTTTTGTCAGAGCGGGCTATTATACGCAGAAACAAGCAGAGACTTCCACTGGATGAGACGGACTTACCCGTTGCACCGAATTATCTCAAAGGGATAAAAGAGCTGGGGGTAGAGGTGATTCAGACCAGTAAGTGGAACAATACAGCCCTGATTAAACTTTGTGATACTCTCATAATAGATCAATTAGGAACACTTCCCTATGTAAAGGGGTATAAACAAGTTTGGAAAACGCCTACTACCCAAGAGAGCACTCCCGTCAACCGCAAGAAAGAGGTGACAAACGAGGTCACGCAGTTCAATTCCTTCTACGGAATAGGAGAAGAGCAGATTTTCATGCACAAGGGAGAGCGCCTGCACGAATCGGGCTTTTGGGGAGAGGGAATAAACATTGCAGTGATTGATGCGGGCTTTTACAATGTCGATGTGATTGATGCTTTTAAAAAGATGAATTTACTAGGAGTACGCGACTTTGTCAATCCACACTCTGATATTTATGCCCAAAACCACCACGGGATGAAAGTACTCTCCTGCTTAGCTGCTTACCTGCCCAACTCTTTCGTTGGGAGTGCACCCAAAGCATCTTACTGGCTACTACGGAGTGAAGATGAGGCATCCGAGCAATTGGTTGAGGAAGATTACTGGACAGCAGCCATTGAATTTGCAGATAGTGTGGGAGTAGATGTAGTAAACACTTCATTAGGCTACTATGTTTTTGACAACGAGGGGGACAACTACCGCTATCGCGACCTAGATGGAGCGAGTTCGATGATGTCAAACACAGCCTCAATGGTAGCACAAAAAGGGATGGTATTGGTGTGTAGTGCAGGAAATACGGGAAAGACAGCGTGGAAAAAAATCACTCCCCCCGCCGATGCTCACGATGTATTGAGCGTAGGTGCTGTAAACCGCTTGGAGGGAAATGCTGACTTTTCATCGGTAGGAAACACAACTGACCAACGCATCAAGCCCGATATCATGGCAATAGGAGTAAACACCGCCATCATAGAGAACGACGGCACACTCGCTCAAGCCAATGGCACTTCGTTTGCTTCACCCGTAATTTGTGGGCTAGTAGCTTGCTTCTGGCAAGCGTGTCCATGGCTCACAGCACATGAAGTGATCGCAGCTATCCGCCAATCAGGAGATCGTACAGACTATCCCAATAATGTCTTTGGATATGGCATTCCCAACATTTGGAAAGCATATAAAAAGGCTACAAAAGAGAGGGATAAAGTAGAGAGGAGTCCCCAAACAACCACACAAAACCAATAGAATCAAGCAACTCCAAATGGAAAAATCACTATCGCTACACGAACTAAACGGTTTGGTGCGGCAAAGTTTAAAATCGTGCATGCCCGATAGCTATTGGCTACAAGCTGAGCTCAGCGAAGTGCATGCAAACTATTCAGGTCACTGCTACGTCGAATTTGTACAAAAAGAAGAGAGAGGTAATCAACTCATAGCTAAAGCAAGAGGATCTATCTGGCGAAATGTCTTTCAACGACTTAAGCCCTATTTTGAGGAGACGACAGGCCAACCTTTTGCAGCGGGCATCAAGGTATTGGTAAAAGTAGTAGTTGAGTTTCACGAGCTTTATGGATTTTCACTCGTCGTGCAAGAGATAGATCCTACATATACCGTAGGAGACTTGGCGCGTCGTCGACGTGAAATCTTAAAAATGCTCGAGGAGGAGGGTATTCTCACACTCAATAAAGAGTTAACACTGCCCCTATTGCCTCAACGCATTGCTGTCGTTTCATCGGCTACAGCTGCTGGATATGGTGACTTTACAGACCAACTCATGAACAATCCCTACGGCTACCAATTCTATCCCAAACTCTTCCCAGCTATTATGCAGGGCGAACGGGTTGAAAGCTCCATCATTGCTGCGCTCAATCAGATTTATGAGAAACAAGAGCAGTGGGATGTTGTAGTCATTATACGAGGAGGTGGATCCACCTCCGACCTTTCAGGCTTTGACACCTATGAGTTAGCAGCCAATTGCGCACAGTTTCCTCTACCTATCCTCACTGGGATAGGACATGAACGAGATGAGACCGTATTAGACTCAGTGGCATACAAACGAGTAAAAACGCCTACAGCAGCAGCCGAACTACTCATCGAACAGATGCATTACGCAGCCGTTCGACTAGACCAGCAGGTAGACCGACTTCTCTCCGCCATCGAGAATCAGATAAACAATGAGAAACGACGAATCGAACGTTTTGTGGAACGAGTACCACTGCAAGTGAAACTCAATCTACAACAAGAGAGTCATCGATTAAACAATGCGAAACAACGTTTTTCCTCTGCACTTCAAAAAGTAACACTCGATCAGTCACACCAATTGCAGCTAATAGAGCAACGAATAAAAGCAGCCTCGCCCGAACTTATTCTACAAAAAGGATACAGCCTTACCTTGTGTAATGGAAAAATCATAACAAATCCGAAGGAGTTAGAAGTAGGCGACCGAATCACCACCCGCTTCCATCAAGGAGAGGTAGAGAGTATAATAACCAAATAATCAATAAGAGAATGGAAACAAAAAAACAAGATTACGAACAATCCATCAAAAGGTTGGAAGAGATCGTAAACCAAGTAGAAAGAAATGAGCTCGGCATAGACCAACTTAGTAGCAGTTTAAAAGAGGCACAACAGCTATTAAGTTTTTGCCGTAAAAAACTATATGCTGTAGACAAAGAGATAAATCAGCTGTTAGAAGAGGAGCAATAAAATAGCAATTTTGTCGAAAAAATAGAACAATTTGTTGCAATTTATCAATGTAAAATATACTTTTGTTTTTTATTAAAGCAAAAAGGAGTAATAATTATACGTCACAATACATCATGAAAGATCTTGATTGGGCAAACTTATCATTTAAATATATACGAACAGATTACAATGTTCGTTGTTACTATCGCAATGGAAAATGGGGAGAGTTAGAGCTAAATTCAGAAGAGACTATCACCATGCATATGGCAGCAACCTGCTTACACTACGGACAAGAAGCGTTTGAAGGTTTAAAAGCTTTTCGAGGAAAAGATGGGAAAATACGAATTTTCCGTCCTGAAGCCAACGCACTCCGCCTACAAGGAACTTGTGATGGAATCTTAATGCCGCAGATACCTACTGAGATGTTTATAAAAGCAGTAAAGAAAGCGGTAAAGGCGAATGAACAATTCGTGCCCCCTTATGAAAGTGGTGCTGCACTCTACATACGCCCATTACTCATTGGAACGGGTGCGCAAGTGGGTATTAGCCCATCTCAAGAATACCTTTTTATTATCTTTGTAACTCCAGTTGGTCCCTACTTCAAAGGAGGATTCTCCACAAACCCATACGTTATCTTACGTGAATTTGACCGTGCAGCCCCTTACGGAACGGGTCAATTTAAGGTTGGAGGTAACTATGCAGCTAGCCTTCGTGCCAATCAAAAAGCTCACGAATTGGGATATTCTTGCGAATTCTACCTAGACGCTAAAGAGAAAAAATATATGGATGAATGTGGTGCAGCCAACTTCTTTGGTATCAAGGACAACACCTATGTCACTCCTAAATCGCCCTCTATCCTACCCTCTATCACCAACAGAAGCTTAATGCAGTTGGCCAAAGATATGGGACTAAAGGTTGAAGAGCGTCCTATCCTTGAAGATGAGTTAGATACATTTGAAGAGGCAGGTGCTTGTGGTACTGCAGCAGTTATCAGCCCAATTGAGCGCATCGATGACTTAGAGAAAGAGAAATCTTATATCATATCAAAAGATGGAAAGCCAGGAGCTATCTCTACTCTATTGTACAATAAGCTACGAGCTATCCAGTATGGGGACGAACCTGATATGCACGGATGGGTTCTTTGTTTAGATTAAGCTGTATTCAAAGAGAAAAAAACGTATTCTCCTAAGTGGTATTTTACTAAATGCTCTGCATCTAAAAACATACTCACATACTCTCTTGTCACTTTTCAATTCGTAATGCCCCGCTTGCAACCTCTATATCAATAAGAAAAAGAGTAACTAACAAGCGAAAAACTCTGAATTACAGAGTAACTTCGGTCGAGTTAAAAGCTATCCGTTATCAATAAGGATTTATTGAAACAAGTGTCTAAGGAAGAGAGTAAACATATTTTCAAAATAGAGTGGTCGGTTTTTACTGTAATTACAGTAAAAACCGA
>JBOFMR010000049.1:0-2316 GCA_051658485.1 Phocaeicola sp. | reverse complement strand
GCTATATTTACACCGTAGAAGTTTTTTCAATATTCGGAGTTATTTAGAGTGCACGCTCAAATAATCCTAGTATTCACCAACACATTAATCACCACGAGCTGCGATTCAAATGCTAACTGAATTGCAGCTCGTTTCAATTTACACAAAAAGAAAATAATAGTTAAAACTGAAAATAAAAGTACCAATTAATTTGCTAGATTAAAAATAATAACTAACTTTGTAACATCAAAAAGAAACAATATGAAGCTAACAGAAAAAGACAATCAAACAATCGCATCTCAAATGAAGAATGAAGAGGGAAACATCTTCTTTGAAAAAGATGGAGAAACCTTTGAAGCGTTTTACACCCTAGAATTTGAAGGATACTTTGAGGACGACTATTCAAACGGAACAGGAGCTTATATTATCGAAGCTGCAATCGTAACACTTGACGCTGTAAGCTATGACGAGAACGGAGATACAGAACTTGAAGGACTTAATATTAACTACATAGAAGAGCTATTAAAACAATGAGAACAACTTTAACCCTAGCATTTATAGCCGCATCAATATTCTTGGTAATGCTTATATCAGAACAAGACGGTTCAATATCAGTTTTAAACTTTTTAGGCGCAGCGGGTTTTTACGGGCTGTACAAAATAAAATCAGTAAGAGAAGAAATCAATTCATTAACAAAAAAATTAGAAGAAAATGAAAACTAAAGAACAACTAGCAGAGATGAGCAAAGAGGATTTAATCGAGTACGTTATCGAGAGAGACTCCATTCACGAGTATTACACAAAGGTTATGATAGAGAGAGAAAAGAGAGTAAAGCGTTTAGAGAACATTCTAAATTCGGTCGGAATAATAATGGAAACCTACACAAAATGAAAATATCAGCAGTAAAACAAATCAGGGAGCTGGAGGTTGGCGCATCAATCTCCTTCCCGATACGGCACATCTATTCAATCAGAAACGCAGTATCAATACTTAGTACTATTCACTTCAACGAGGGGAAAAGTTGGATTTCAAGAACAAAGAAACAAGATGGATTAATAACAGTAACAAGGACCAATTAATATGAAAGAGCTAATAACCATTCAGTCAAAACTAAAAGCACCAAAGAATCAGTATAATAAATTCGGTGGATTCAAGTATCGCAATTGTGAGGACATCTTAGAAGCAGCTAAACCTATCTTAGCGGAAAACGGTTGTTACCTTACCATAAGTGACGAGATTATCGAGGTAGGCGGTAGAATATACGTAAAAGCAACAGCATCTCTTAGAAACTCCGATGGAGCGAGTATTACGGTATCAGCATCAGCGAGAGAAGAGGACACTAAAAAAGGAATGGACGCTTCACAAATAACTGGAGCAGCATCTTCTTACGCTAGAAAGTACGCTTTAAACGGTTTATTTTGCATTGACGACACAAAAGACGCTGACACAATGGAGAACAGCGAATTGGACAAAGCTATTCAAGAGATTAACAAAGCGAAAACAAAAGCTGAACTTCTTAGTATTTGGAACAAGTACACTTCACTTCAACAGAATAAGGAGTTCACCAGTGCATCAACAAATCGAAAGAAATGTATTTAGTCAATTCAGGTGTGCAGTTTAATGACGAGCTGCACACGTACACCTTAAGAGGTGAGAGATTACAAGGGATCACTTCAACCCTATTAAAATCACTGTTCCCCGACACTTATAAAGATGTAGACGAGGAGGTCCTAAAGAAAGCAGCGGAGCGAGGGTCCTTAATACACGAACAGTGCGAGCTAGCAGATGCAGGAATGATAACAGATACATATGAAGTGCAATGATACTTAAAGCTAAAGAAAAAGCACGGATTAACCACCTTAGCAAACGAGTACATTGTTACAGATAGAGAACTGTTTGCTTCACCCATTGACGTAGTGTTTGACGATTATAGTTTAGCGGATATAAAGACCACATACACGCTTAATAAAGACTATGTAAGTTGGCAGCTATCCATATACGCTTATTTGTTTGAAATGCAGAATCCGACTTTAAAAGCGAATAAACTATATGCAATCCATTTAAGACCTACGGCTTGTAAGTTGGTCGAGATGCAAAGAAAAACCAATCAACAAATCGAGGAGCTTATAGAGAACTACTGTAAAGGGTTACCTTCACGTAAAGAAGTTCCAGCTTCGATTATAGACCTTCAACAAGCGGTTATAGACATTGAAAAGCAAGTCAAAGAATTAAAAGCAAAGCAAGACGAGTTAAGAGCGGGCATCTTAAAAGAGATGGACAAGGCAGACGTCAAGAAGTGGGAAACGGATTCTTTAATCCTGACGAGAGTACTACCAA
>JBOFMR010000048.1:0-5306 GCA_051658485.1 Phocaeicola sp. | reverse complement strand
AATGCATTTGCAGAATCATTTAATGCTAAAATCAAAGCTTTTAGGGCAAGCTTAAGAGGAGTAATTGATGTGAAGTTCTTCCTATTTAGGCTAACGAAAATATATGCGTAGTCCCCAGGGTTTATCGGGTGAGCCGTTTCAGCGGCTCACCTGTAGAGTTGGGGTTCATTTTTGTTCCTATTTTCGCTTTGCATAGATATTATGGGCTAGGATAAAACATCTCCATAGACCCATTATATAATCAAATTAAAACGACTAAACCATCATAGCCAAAACAAAAAGATTCAGGTAGTTTTTTCTCTGCTTCACGATGCACACCTATTTGGTGCGCCATATGAATGAAACAGGTCTGCTTTGCTCCAATGCGTAGAGATGTAGCTATCGCTAATTCCAAATGTTGATGCGACTCATGCGGTTTAGGTCGAAGAGCATTGATGAAAAGAGTATCTAAACCTTGTAAATAGTCCAAACTCTCTTCAGGCAAGACCAATACATCAGTAAGCCAAGCCATTTTACCGATTCTATAACCCACGATAGGAAGTCTTCCATGCATCACTCGGATAGGTACGATTTCCACGCTATCCCCCTCACGTCCACTCACCGTAAAAGATTTAAAAGGAGCTATTTCATTCAAGAAAACACGAGGCACTCCTGGGTAAAGATTTTCAGAAAAACAGTAAGGTATCCGCTTTTTAAGTTGCTGAGCAACCATCGATTCAGCATAAATAGGTATATCTCGAAAGCTACAAAAAGGACGAAGATCATCAAGTCCCCCCACATGGTCATAGTGTTCATGAGTAATAAGAACTGCATCAATAGCCTCAAATGTAGATTGTTGTAGCATCTGCTCACGAAAATCAGGACCGCAGTCAAGCAGGATTCGTAATCCATTCACCTCTACCAACCCCGAACAGCGCAAACGACGATCTTTTGGATCACTACTACTACACACAACACAACTGCAACCTATCTCAGGTACACCTGTCGAAGTTCCACTACCCAATACAGTTACCTTCATCACCAACTATTATATTTACTTCAGGAGTTATGGTAATGCCAAAAACCTCTTGAATCGACTCTTGAATTTGCGTAGCTAACCCTAAGACTTCTCTTCCTGTAGCCCCACCACAATTTATTAAGACCAAAGGCTGATTGCAGTGCACTCCAGCTCCACCCTGCTTTATCCCTTTCCAACCACATTGGTCAATAAGCCACGCCGCAGGTATTTTTACCTTTCCACTTTCCAGCACATAATGAGGAATTGCAGGATATAACTTTTTCAGTTCCTCAAAATGTCGACCTGTCACAATCGGATTCATAAAGAAACTCCCTGCATTACCAAACACCTTGGGATCAGGCAGCTTCTCACTACGTATTTCCACAATTGTATCTCGCACATTGCGCAAGGTAACCATCCGCCCGCGCCTCTCCAACTCCTTCTCTATATGTCCATAAGTCAAACAAAAAGTAGGTTCCTTGTGCAATTTATAGGTCACTCCAGTTACGATATATTGATTCTTCCACTCTTTTTTAAAGAGACTACTTCGATAATCATAAGCACACTCCTCTTTTAAAAAAGTATGCTCTTCCAAATTAGCCACCTCAATTGTATGAACAGCTTCTATTAAATCAGCAGCTTCTACACCATATGCTCCTATGTTTTGTACAGCTGAGGCACCGACCTCACCAGGTATATTTGATAAATTCTCTACTCCATACCAATTCTTCTCTATAGCATACAGCACAAATTCATCCCACACCTCACCAGCACCCACCTTTACCCAAACATTATGGGCATTCTCTTTTACAACTTCAACTCCTTTTATAGCAGAATGAATAATCGTTCCAGCATAATTTCCCAAAAAGAGGAGATTACTCCCCCCACCAATATGCATCCAAGGGGAATGAATCAACTCAGCATCATTCAACAAGGTGCGAAGTTCTTCTACCGAGTTATATTCTACAAAATGTGACGCACACACCTCCATACCAAAGGTGTGATGCTGCTTCAACGAGAAGTTATCTTTTCTGACCATACTTTTATTTTCGAGACCTAATTAGTGTGTGGAATAAGGCTTACCAAAGACCTTTCTTAAATATTTAATAGGATATTCAACTTCATTTTATTCTTACCTTTGGTATTTTAAGTCACTCTTCACACCCTCATATAACAGCTATTTACAAAGAATATTCATTAGCCATACAGATCGGGTGAGAGCTCCAACAACCTACGGAACAATAAGATATTACAAAAACAGATTGGGGATTAAGTACTTAATCTCCCAAGTCTTCATACTTCACAAGCTTCCATATTTTTCCTTTTTTCTCGAAATAGAGCGTGTTATTAAATCCATTTCCAAACCCTTTTAGCTCGACAATCTTTGTACGAGCATCCGACTTCAGACTTTGCCCATAGTTCACATTGGTAAGAAATGGAGGAAGCACAGAGCAGTAAGTAAGCCATTGCTCATAATCCATGAACGTATCTATCACTTCGAACTCATCATCCGAGCTGGTCGTTGTAAAGACCAAAGGAGTTGCTAATGAACGCTTCTGAAAAACAGAATCAGTTGCAAATTGATAATAAAAAGAGTAAAAGCTTTCAGGAGCTAGCTCCCCTTTCGTAAAAGGGAGCAGTTCTATGTTTTTCAAAATCCAAATTCCATTTTTCCGTTCAAAAGAGTAACTCTTCACCTCCTTCTGCTTCAAATAAATCCACTCGACCTTTACCTGATTAGCCGACTCATCTTTTACCAACTCCATCTCTTCAGGATGATCAAAAAGTACGGTATAAGCCTCTATATCGCTAAAAAAAGAGTCGTGTACCCACTCCTTCTCATCTATCAAAGTAACCTCTCCTTCAATATTATAAGCTATTGGGAAATCAATACGAGTTCGCTGCAAACGTCTACTTTGCGAAAAGTTATAAAGAAAATCAATAAAACTTTCATCGGCATTGGCAGGTACCACAAAAGAATCTTCCAGAGAGTTTAAAGCCAAAGAGTCCTCCATCACCAAAGAGGAATCAGTCACAGAGGTATCCCATGCAAAAGAGTCCTTCTGCTTTTGACCACCCCCACAAGAGCTGATTAACATTAACAAGGTAGCTCCAAATAGTAGTTTTTTCATTCTTTTGAATCAAATAAATTGATGCAAATGTATGCTTATTTTTTTTATTTACAGCAAATATTCCGTTTAAATAGCTAACTTTGCTCCTCGTTAAAAATAACCTAGAATGTATGTTAGTTAAAATAGACAAGTTACTCAAAGAGATAGAAGGGTTAGCAGCTGGTAACCCCGAAGAGTGGGAAGCACTTCGCATTCAATATTTAAGTAAAAAGGGAGCCATTAACAATTTGATGGCCGATTTTAGAAACGTAGCTGCCGAACAGAAGAAAGAGGTAGGTATGAAGTTGAATGAACTAAAAAATGTAGCACAAGAGAAATTAAATGCACTTAAAGAGGCATTTGAAACTTCTGACAATACAACCGATCACTTAGACTTAACACGTACACCCTACCCCGTTGCAATGGGTACACGTCACCCTTTGAGTATTGTCAAAAACGAAATCATAGACATTTTTCACCGCTTAGGCTTTAGTATTGCCGATGGTCCAGAAATAGAAGATGATTGGCATGTATTCTCATCTATGAACTTTGCTGAAGATCACCCTGCACGTGATATGCAAGATACATTCTTCATTGAAGCACATCCCGATATTATTTTACGCACGCACACTTCATCGGTACAAAGCCGAATCATGGAGAACAACAAGCCTCCTATTCGTGTAATTTGCCCAGGACGTGTCTATCGAAACGAAGCTATTAGCTACCGTGCGCATGCTTTCTTTCACCAAGTAGAAGCTTTATATATAGATAAGGATGTTTCGTTTACAGATTTAAAACAAGCACTACTACTCTTTGCCAAAGAGATGTTTGGTGCAAATACTCAAATCCGTCTAAGACCTTCCTATTTCCCTTTTACAGAGCCTAGCGCTGAAATGGATATTAGCTGTAATATTTGTGGAGGAAAAGGATGTCCTTTCTGTAAAGGAACAGGTTGGGTGGAAATTTTAGGATGTGGTATGGTAGATCCAAACGTTCTTGAAGCCAACGGAATTGATAGCACAATTTATTCTGGATATGCATTGGGAATGGGTATAGAGCGTATTACCAACTTAAAATATCGCGTTAGCGATTTAAGACTCTTCTCTGAAAATGATGTACGCTTCTTAAAACAGTTCGAATCGGCTCACTAAGAGCTTCTTTATAAGAACAAAGGGGATTATCTTTAATAAAGATAATCCCCTTTGTTCTTATAAACCTACCTAGGGGCTACTAAAAAAGTGACAATAAGTTGATTTATAATACTATATGGGCTCATTTTATTGCATAAGTGCAAGGTTTTTTTGCATGTTCTTGATTAAAACCTTGCACCATGACTAGATATGAAGACAGTCACAGCTGTCTATAGATGAATTTTAGGATTCCTAGAAAGAATAGTTTATTCTAGTAAATGCAAATAATATGCCTTAGAATACTTTCTAAAGGCTTATAGTGGGAGAGTGTACCCAATTATGGTATAGAACCCTTTTTATTATTAATACCTTAATGGTGGTGTAATGACTTTTTCAGTAGACCCTACATAAGTGTTATCCTAATCATTGTTGCTAGCCCAGAGAAACTCCACGAGCGTGTTACTCCTTTTTGCGTTATCATTAGCAGGAGATTTGCGATTAATGTTATCCATCTTTGTATTTTAATGGCATTTTCACTTTCCCCGTAGAAGTATTTCAAAGGGAGGCTCTGTCTCATCTGCTCGAAGAGTAATTCTATCTCTCATCTCTTCTGGTAAATAGCGATAACTTCGCAGGAGGCTAACTCCATCTATCTGATTAATAATTGTATAAATTCGATTTTTAACTGATTTGATTTGAAAAGCAATGATTGTGACAAATCGATTACGGCTATACCTATACTATAGTACGATTAAATAGGGTTGTGATCTGATTTTTATTTCAATGAATTTTTAGCGGAATATTAGTGGTGAAGGGCTTAGTTTTTATTCAAGTAAAATTCTAGGTTCATTGGGACTGATGTTCTATCCCCTTGCGGTAGGGTGCTTCCCTAGCGAAGAGAGTAGGCTGAACAGATTTTATCAGAAATAGCAAAACGGCCTATTGTTTTACTTGAGCCCTGATTTTTATCCTCTCTTTTTTACCGTCTCACCTAGGTGAAACGGTAAACTTGTCTAGTTATTAAATCCTTTTTAATAGCTTATTTTCTTTTTATGTAAGCAAGAATAG
>JBOFMR010000047.1:0-4353 GCA_051658485.1 Phocaeicola sp. | reverse complement strand
TGAGAATGGTATCAGGACTAGGAATCTGTGTGTTAGGACGTAACTCTAAATGATGACCTAAATGTGAACCAATATCTTCAATACAATCACCTCCACAATAGTAGATACACAATAGAGAACGGAGTATCTCACTATATTGGTAACCATAATACTTCGTTCGATCTCCTAGAGTAGAATCAATCAAAGAGTCTAAACCCAAGTGAGAAAATTTATCAAGAACGTAAAATACTCCACCAAAAGGAGTAATTGAATCAGATTTTAATGCTATTTTTGTATTCATATGCAGCAGCCACCCTTTATTGGTTGTGTGGTAACACTAATTTAGGTGATTTCTAGCACATATCCAAACCCTATGCATGGTATTAACGATCAAGGGTTTGGGTATTTATTTAAAAAAGCTGCGGATATAAGGATGTCTTAGAATACATTACTTGTAAAAGAAAAGTATCGTACTCTCTATTAAACTAGCTAGGTATTAACCTAAGAGCCCAAAGCCCTGTAAATAGTGATGGGTAGAATATAATTGACTAATTAAAAAACAAGAATTATGAAAGCAATAGATTTAAAAATCAATTCAAATGATGTGAATAATGAAGCTATCTATCAACTACTTAAACATTTTAAATGTCCAACAGAGTTTTGTATTGAAGCATTCATTGAGAATCCTTGGCTTATGTATGTTACTCCAATAGTAGATGAAGATGTTTATCTTGGTGTTATAAATACACACGGAGAAGCTTTAAGGTTCATTAAAAATCAAACAGAAAGTATCTGTAAAATCGCTGTAAGAGCTAATGGATTTGCATTAGCATTCGTTAAAGAGCAAACGTTTGATATATGCTCAATAGCTGTTAAGGCAAAACGTGTTAGTATTTATAGACCAGTTGTAACCTATTCACGCGGATCATTTGCTGTCTTCTTCAATAACCTAAACGAATTTAACAAATATGAAACTGATATACTTATACACGTAAATGAAAAGTATAAATTAGCATTTAAAGAATACGCTAAGTAGGGTCTACTGAAAAAGTTACAACAAGTTGAATTATAGTACTATTGGGCTTATTAATTGCATATAAGTACAAGGCTTTTTGCCTGTTCTTGATTAATACCTTGCACCATGACTAGATATGAAGAGAGTCACAGCTGTCTATAGATGAATTTTAGGCTTCCTAGAAAGAATAGTTTATTCTAGTAAATGCAAATAATATGCCTTAAAATGCTTTCTAAGGCTTATAGTGAGAGAAGACACCAAATTATAGTATAGAATCCTTTTCATTATTGATACCTTAATGGTGGTGTAATGACTTTTTCAGCAGACCCTAGTTGCTCTCTATTTTTTAAATAGCTTGTAGGTTTCTGTTATATATTTGTCAGCTTTATTATAATGATCACCTAGAGGATAAATCGTTTTTACCACACGTCCAGAAGGTACAGAGGACGATTTAAACTCTTCAATGGCATCTTCTAATTGTGTATAGGGAACAATGAAATCTAGGAGTCCATGGAATAAGTGCACTGTTCCTTGTGGAATCCATCCTTTAGCTGCATTGCTTGGGATACCTATTTTAGCCATTTCTTGAAATTCATCTAATCTCGTTTTCTCGTTAAAAATATTAACCTGCATAAAACGGAGCATCCCCAGCCATTTCTCGAGAGCCTTAATACTCTCAAATTAGCCAATAGGCAATCAGGAATCGGAGTATTTCCAACCACTTTTACCTCTTTTTGAAGAAAATATGCTTGCTATTAGGTGCATAAAACGGAGCATTCCCAGCCATCTATGTTGGTTTTCTCCTATAAGTGCTCAAAGGGCCTTCAAAAACGGAGCATTCCCGGCCACTTGATTACGTTATTTCTCTCATAATCAAAGGTAGAACGGAGTATATCCAGCCACTTTCTTCAAAATAGACACTGAGGTTGTTTGTAACTTTGCGTTAACAATTAAATCACGCAAGGCCATGGCAGGAACAACAACCCAAATGAGTAAAATAAAACAAATCTTACGATACGACCAGCAAGGCGTATCCCATCGAAAAATTGCCAAGATAGTTGGCGTAAATCGAGAAACTGTAGGTAACTATGTTCGCAAGTCTCATGCAGACCCCATGTCACTTGACCAACTCCTGATTCTTGATGACATTGAGCTTGAGTTCCGCCTGAAAGCAGGAAGTCCTGCTTATCCTGAAGAGGCACGCTTCAAAGAGTTCCAACAATGGCTACCCCGTATCATAGATGAAATGGGGCGCTCCAAGAAGACCCATGTAACACTAAAACTTTTGTGGGAAGAATATAGTGGGCAAGTAAATCACCCTTACTCACTTACCCAATTTAGATATCACTTTACTCAAAATAGCAAGGCTTCTAAACGCAAGACCACCACGCTATTGAAAGACCTCTATGAGCCTGGTTTACTAGTGTATGTTGATTATGCCGGTGATAAAATGCAATATATCGATAAGGATACTGGCGAGGTTGTAAAGGTGGAGGTATTTGTAGCTTCATTTCCCTATAGCGATTATGGCTTTGCCTTGGCCGTTCCTTCGCAGAGGGCAGATGACTTGGCCTATGCAATGGTTCAACTTTTTAAAAGTGTCGGAGGAGTACCACATATAATAGTACCAGACAACCTAAAGTCTGGCGTTATCAAGTCTGATCGCTATGCGCCTCGTCTCAATGACCTACTGCTTGATTTAGCCAATCATTATGGTTCTCTTGTAGAGCCTGCCCGAGTGCGCCATCCGCAGGACAAGGCACTTGTAGAGAACTCAGTTAAGCTTACCTATCAACGAGCTTATGCCCCTCTGCGCAATCGTCAATTCTACTCGTTGGAAGAACTCAACCAGGCTCTCTCTGAGTGCATATTAGCACATAACCAGAAGCGTATGCAGCAATATGATCATACCCGAGAAGAGTCTTTTATTGCCAATGAAAAAGCTGCGTTAAAGCCATTACCTTCTACGGACTATGAGGTAAAGAGAGTTCATGAATTAAAGGTATCCGATAGTTGCTTTGTTTATCTCTCTTCCTACAAAGCCTATTACTCAGTACCGTGTGAGTGGGTTGGCTCTACTCTAAAGGTTGTTATAACCCGAAGTATAGTCAAAATATACATGAAAGGAGAATGCGTTGCAACCCACCTTCGAGATGACTCACGAAGGTGGATTTACGATGAAAAGCACTTTCCTAAAAACACCCAAAACTGGCGTGGACGAAACCGCCAATGGTTTGTAGAAAGAGGACACAATATACTCTGGGCATTGGGCGAATATATCGATGGTGTGTTCATCCACTGTGGTACCATAGAGCAGGCGATGTATAAACGGTGTGATGCCATACTGCATCTTGGTAGACAAACTCACCCTACTATTTTGCTAGAAGCCATAGATGCTGCTATAGGTCTAGGCAAATACAATTACCAAATACTCAGCAACCTTATCGACCGAATAAAAGCAGGAACAGCAGTTAACACACCAACCGAAAAGCTCTCCCCACCAGTTGCTCATAACGGACTACGTGGGGCTCAGGCTTATCAATAATAAAATCATTATCAACTTAAAATTAAAAAACAATGGATCAAATTACAGCTACAATGCGCGAGCTACACATCTCAGGTATGGCAGCAGCGTGGGAAAGCATGAGAGAGACACGCAAATCCGACTCTCTAACTCTTACAGATGGATTACAATTACTTCTTCAGGCAGAGACTGATGCACGGCGTGAGAATAGAAATGCTCGATTACAAAAACAGGCAAAGTTCCGTTACACTTGTGTTATTGATGAAATTGACTTCGATCCGCTACGTGGCATTGATAGGGCAATAGTGATGCGAATGGCAACGGGTGACTATATACGACAAGGATTGCCTGTAATAATTACTGGTGCAGCAGGGACAGGAAAAAGCTTTCTTGCCACTGCCTTTGGACAGCAAGCTTGTCTAATGGGCCTGCGGGTACGCTACTTTGGCGTGCAGAAACTCTTTGAAGAGATAACGGTCAACCGCATAGCAGGTACACTGCCTCGTTTCTTTGATAAGCTAAGTCATACGGAGTTACTTATTATTGATGACTTTGGGCTAAGATGCCTCGATCCACAGCAGATGTTAGACTTTATGGAGATTATCGAAGATAGGCATGGACGCTGTGCAACCATCTTTGTTAGCCAAGTGCCAGTAACAAACTGGATGGAACTCATGGCTGAAAACACAACGGCTGCAGAGGCAATACTTGATAGAATTGTGCATACAGCTATACGTTTTGACCTAAAAGGAGAATCACGTCGGAGAAAAAAAATAACTTTGTAACATTAAACCGCTGCAGTGGCAGCAACCAACCTCAAAAGTGGCTGGATATG
>JBOFMR010000046.1:0-26724 GCA_051658485.1 Phocaeicola sp. | reverse complement strand
AAAAGTCGTTTGGAAAACTCAAGAGATACCGAAGAGTTCTTGATGAGTATGAATTCGTAAGCAAATAAGCAGTGATGCAAAACACGCGAGGTGTACTTTTAAAAGTACACCTCGCTTGTTTTGCATCACTGCTTATTTGCTTACGAATTCATACTCATCAAGAACTCTTCGTTATCTCTTGAGTTTTCCAAACGACTTTTGACAGTGTTCATTGCTTCTACAGGGTTCATATCAGATAGGAATTTGCGTAGTATCCACATACGGTCCATTGTTGTTTTGTCGAGTAGTAAGTCGTCACGACGTGTACTTGATGCTACAATGTTAACAGCAGGGAAGATACGTTTATTGCTTAATACGCGGTCTAATTGAAGTTCCATGTTTCCAGTTCCTTTGAACTCTTCGAAAATCACTTCGTCCATTTTTGAGCCAGTATCAGTTAGTGCAGTTGCTATGATAGTTAGCGACCCACCATTTTCGATATTACGTGCAGCACCAAAGAAGCGTTTAGGCTTTTGAAGTGCATTTGCATCTACCCCTCCCGAAAGAATCTTTCCCGAAGCTGGTGAAACAGTATTGTAAGCTCGTGCTAAGCGAGTGATTGAATCGAGGAAGATTACTACATCGTGCCCACACTCTACCATACGTTTTGCCTTTTCAAGTACAATGTTAGCAATTTTCACGTGGCGTTCAGCAGGTTCGTCAAACGTTGAAGCAATTACTTCAGCTTTCACGCTACGTGCCATATCTGTAACCTCTTCAGGACGTTCATCTATCAAAAGCATAATCATATAGGCTTCAGGATGGTTCGCTGCAATGGCATTAGCTATATCTTTCATCAAGATTGTTTTACCCGTTTTGGGTTGAGCTACAATCAGTGCACGTTGTCCTTTACCGATAGGTGAGAATAGATCAACAACGCGTGCTGATAGGCTATTGTTTACACCTGGTGTACAAAGATGAAACTTCTCATTAGGGAAAAGAGGAGTGAGGTGTTCGAAGCGGACGCGATCTCTTACCAAGCTAGGATCTTGGCCATTGATTTTTTCTACTTTTACAAGTGGAAAGTATTTTTCTCCCTCTTTAGGTGGTCTAATAGGTCCTTCTACAACATCGCCTGTTTTTAATCCAAATAGTTTAATTTGCGACTGTGATACATAAATATCATCTGGCGAAGAGAGGTAGTTATAGTCTGAAGAGCGCAAGAATCCGTAGTTGTCCGGCATAATCTCTAGTACACCTATACCCGTTAGAATACCATCAAAGTCGTATGCTTTCTCTACGGGTTTACGCTCTTGTACCATTGGTAGGTTAGATGTAGCCTGTGCATGGTCTGGATTGGTTTGAACCGGATTGTTCCCTTTTGGCGTATTGTTGTTTGTACGATTGTTATTCGGACGGTTATTGTTGGGCTGATTATTGTTAGGTTGGTTGCCCTTTCCGTTGTTTTGCCCATTGTTATCACGTGGTTCACGTGTTTGGCGTGTTCGTGGTTTATGAGATATTACTGGTGCCTCTGCTTTGGTAGCTTCAAATTTACCAAGGAGTTCAGAGGGTAATTCTACTTTTTCAGAAGGAAGGTTCTCTATTGGAATAAAGTCCTCTTGTTCCGTTATATTTGGGATGAAGTCTGTAACAACCGGTTCGGCTGAGACTTTCTCGGTTATTGGAGCTTCTATTTTGTTCTCTTTCTTTCCTTTTTTAATAGGCTTTTGGGGAGTGACAACTTGCTCTTTGTTTGTTGGTTCGCCCTCTACGCTTTCCGTGCTAGCAGCTTCTGTTTCATTTTTCTTTTTTACTACAGGCTTTTTAGCTCGTTTTTTTGGGTGGATTCCTTCGGTAGGTACTTCTACGGTTGGTTTATCTTCGTTCTCAATCGAAGGAGCCTTTTCTATTTTAGGGTTTGCGATAATCTCTGGTTTTTTATTTTCTTCTGAAAGAGTGACCTCTTTTTCTACTTTCTTAGCCTTCTCTTTGTTGGCTGTGTAGACTTTGTCTCCCTCTTTTTTGACATTAATGCGTGAACGTTGTTTGCGGGGCTCTTTGTCACCCTCTTTGGCTGATGCAGCTCGTTGTGCTGCGCCAATAATGGCTTGTTCGTCCAATATCTTGTAAACAAGCTCTTCTTTTGTATTCGATGCAATCTTGTTTAAGCCCAACTCTTTGGCTATCGATTGTAAATCCGACAAATCTTTGTCGTTTAGTTGAATGATGTTATACATAGAGTATAAGAATTATTAAAATATTGCGTTATTATTTTTCTTAGAAGTGAAGTGACCAATCCATTGGCCTCATTTAAGTAAAGAGGAGTAAGTATAGTCTACTTTTTGGATAAAGTAACTTTAAGAGCCAAGTGTGAATTCATTCAGAGAGTTCTGAGGTTTGTTGCAAACTGAAAATTATTCATTTGCATACATTCAAGACCGTTTAAATGATTTGGCGTTTGGCACCTATGTTTATAAGTGGTTGAATCTTAAAATTACAGAATAGTAAATAGGAAGTTGGATAGTTTGAATAAACGAAGTTACTACCTATCAATTGCAAAGGTATGCTTATTTTTTGAATATACAAGTAGACGAACCTGTTTTTGCTTAATAACCTTCTACTGTAAAATTTTTTAAATCTCATTTATCTCTGTTTAAGAGCAGAAAAAGTTAGTAAATTCATCAATGGTTTACTCTCATTCTTAGTCAGTCAAAGTTGTGCAAAAAGCAGAAACGAATACATTTTTTTAGATTAAACCCTGAAAAGGCAGCGGTCAATGTAAAAATATTTCTATTTTAAGAGGGTATTAATTTGATAAAAGAGTAATTTTGCCGTCGATTTTTGCTAGATGTTTTAACAGTGAGTAAGACAAAAGATTAGTTACCTCTGTAAATGTTTATCGTTTGTTTTGAACTTGCTTAATCCCCGAACTTTTGAAGGAGTAGAACTCTATTGAGGATGAAGAGCAACCTCAACGAGCTCTTGTTCAAATAATCAACTTATGTCGCAATTTAGAATTTAGTAGCTAGGATGGTTCCATTTTATTAAATCTGCTTTGTTTGAGCTCTTGAATTGACTTTTGTATAGATATAAAATTAGATTGAAAGAATTTAAAATGGAAAATGATTCGTTACAAGAAGGGGCTATTTACGATGCTCGTTCACTAGGAGCCTTCAAGGTGACTTTTTTGGGGTTGCAACACATGTTTGCAATGTTTGGTGCTACCGTATTGGTGCCTGCTATAACAGGCTTGTCAGTATCTGCCACACTTCTGTTTGCCGGTCTCGGTACACTTTTCTTCCACATGGTGACAAAGTTCAAAATTCCTGCTTTTCTAGGCTCTTCATTTGCCTTTTTAGGTGGTTATAGTATGGTTGTAACATTGGGTCAGGAGTATGGACTTTCCCAAAGTGAGTCACTTCCTTATGCCTGTTTGGGGATTTTTGTAGCTAGTTTAGTCTACTGCTTATTTGCAGCACTGATAAAGAGTTATGGCATAAAGCGGATTATGAAGTTTTTTCCTCCTATTGTAACAGGTCCTATCATTATGAGTATTGGTTTGACGCTTTCAGGAACAGCCATAGCCAGTTGTCAAGTCAATTGGGTCGTTGCTCTCGTTGCCATATTAGTGGTAATAATAAGCAGTATCTGGGGACGTGGCATGATTAAAATCATTCCAATATTACTGGGTGTTCTTATCTCTTATTCGGTAGCTTGTTTGTTGGGTGAAGTTGACTTTACCCATGTGCAGAGTGCTGCTTGGTTTGGGTTTCCAGTACGTGAAAAAGATACGGTGTTGCCCATTCTTCGTGATCCCAATATGAGCTTAATCATAGCTTCTATTTTAACGATAATTCCTATAACGCTTGTTACTATTGTGGAGCATATAGGTGATATGTGTGCATTGTCATCTACTGTAGGACGTAATTATCTTTTTACTCCAGGGTTGCATCGTACGCTTATGGGAGATGGAATTGCCACTGCGTTAGCCTCTTTCTTTGGTGCTCCAGCCAATACAACATACGGAGAAAATATTGGGGTATTAAATTTGACTCGTGTATTTGATCCTTTTGTTATTCGTCTGGCTGCTTTCTTTGCTATTTTTTGTTCATTCAGCCCCAAGTTTGCAGCTATCGTTAGTGCAATGCCTGTTGCTACAATGGGAGGGGTTTCTTTGGTTTTATACGGTATGATATCGGCTGTAGGTGTACGCAATATGGTTGAGAATCAGGTTGATTTCTCTAAGTCGCGCAATGTGATTGTAGCTGCTCTAATCTTGGTTTTAGCTATTGGCGTGCAGTATGGTACTGAGACCTCCTCTATTCATCTTGGTTTTACCTCTCTTTCAGGTTTGGCAGTAGCTGCTTTAGTGGGTATTTCGTTGAATGCTATTTTACCAGGGAAAGATTATGAGTTTGGTAAGAATGAGAAGGGTGATACTTCAGTTAATTTAGAGTTGTAAAATCAAACTTAGCATATTTGAGTCTGTTTGGCAAAAACTTTTTGAGAGAAATAAATTGCATACAGATCTCTCTGAGGGAGGGTAGAAGTTCAAAAATACACTTTTACACGAATATTTTTGTTGAATTATTAAATTATCGAAAATAGGTTTTATGAAAAAAAGAGTGTTGTTTATGCTAGCTTTGCTAGTTACTGTAACCGTTAGTGCACAAAACATTCAACTTCATCACGATTTTGGGCGTATGATGTACAGCGATTTGAATCAAGAAAATGGAAAGCGTGCACCGCTTACGGCTACTTTTGAAATGTTTAAACCTGATAAATGGGGTAGCACCTTCTTTTTTGTCGATTTAGACTTTAATAGTAAGGTGACGGGTGCTTATTTTGAAATAGCACGCGAGCTAAATTTTTGGAAAGAGTCCAAGGTGAATTGGCTTTCGCTCCACTTAGAGTATAATGGGGGGATGAATGCAGTTGTAAGCTCTTACAACAATGCTTGGCTAATAGGTCCTACCTATTCGGGACACAACGCTGACTTCTCTAAAACTTGGTCGCTTAGTTTGATGTACAAGTATATACCTGGTACGTATGATGTAAATGATAAGAAACAGGAGCATAACTTTCAGCTAACAGGGGTGTGGAACCTTAATTTTGCCAAGGGCTGGATGACCTTTAATGGTTTTGCTGATTTCTGGAGAGAGCACCGTGCGTGGTTAAATACGGAATATATCTTTTTGTGTGAACCTCAGTTGTGGGTTAATTTGAATCAGATCAAGGGTTGGAAAGATGTTAATTTGAGCTTAGGTACTGAAATGGAGTTTTCGAATAACTTCGTGAATAGAGGTTTTTATGCAATACCTACACTGGCAGCTAAGTGGAGTTTCTAGTTCGACACGAATCTATCTCTTGTAGCGGATAGAAGTAAAGATTGCTATCTGTTAGAATAAAAGTGACCTGAGCGGTCTGAAATGATAGAAGAATTCGAGGAGGCTATCTACTAACTAATAAGTAGGTGTACAGCTTTTATTTATATCAAGTGAATTTTCAATTTAAAGTGTGAGAATATTCACGATTGGATATTTAAATTCTGATAGAATCAAACAAGAAGGTTTACTAACTTAGTATCGAGAACTTTTTCCCATTGAACGATTCCTGTTGATGGGAATCAATCTACTCCCTATGCAATTGAAATGTTGTGTAGGGAGTCTTTTGTATGTATTGTTTTTCTGCATACTTGATTATGAGGTAAGAGTACCGTGTCAAGGTAGTTAGGTCATACTCTTTCGTTCTTTATTTAGCTTTGGCCATTTACTGTTCTCTTTCTCTTCTTTCATCAATCTTAGCTGATTTGTTTTCTCTTATTGCATCTGAGTCCACCTTTTTATTTTAGTAAAAGCTATAGAACAAGTCCACTCCCTTATTGTGCAATCCAGAAAAAAGTAGTAGGTTTGTTTGTAAGAAAATAAAACGTTTAATATAGAATAAGAACTATGAAGAGAGTAATTTTTAGTGCAAAAGCACCCGCAGCAATAGGTCCCTATAGTCAAGCTATTGAAGCCAATGGTATGGTGTTCATCTCGGGTCAACTTCCCGTAGATGCTACTACAGGCGAATTTGTACCAGGTGGTATTACAGAACAAACCACTCAAGTATTTACTAATATCAAATACATCCTTGCTGAGGCTGGATTAACTACAGCAAACATCGTTAAAACAACTGTTTTTTTAGCTGATATGTCACTTTTTGCAGAGATGAATGCCGTATATGCAGCTAATTTCGAAGGTGATTTTCCTGCTCGTTCGGCATTTGCTGTGAAAGAGCTTCCTAAAGGTGCTTTGGTTGAAATTGAATCTATTGCTATACGATAAACTCTTTCATGAGTGAACTTAGTCATAAGTTATTGATAGGAGTCAAGTCGTTGTTGCTCTTTTTTTAGCTTTTAGCTCTTCTGTTTTAAAATGTAACTCTAACCTGAACTAGATATTTAAAGGTTGATGATATCGATTCATAAGAGTTGTCTGCTTGAGAGATATTTAGGAAGTTATAATAGTCAATTTTTAATAGCCCATTAAAAACATTTAGATGGAACTAATCTACCTTTTCCATAGCGGATTTGCCCTTCTTGGAAGTGGCTATACAGTTGTGTTCGATTACTACAAGGATACACTAGAAAGCACTGCATTAAATGATTTGGCACGTTTAGTGGCAGGAAAAAAGGCAGACCCTGTGGTGCAGGAGATACATGGGTGTATACACGATGAGTTGTTGCATCGCCCTGGCAAATTCTATGTATTATCGAGTCATGTGCATCCTGATCACTTCAATCCAGCGGTGTTGGAGTGGAGTAAGCAACGTCCCGATATTATCTATATTCTTTCACGGGATATATTAAAGAAGAAGCGAGCGCCAAAAGAGGCGGCTACCTTCTTGTGCAAAGGCGAATCGTACAGCGATGAATTGCTGCGCATAGAGGCTTTTGGATCGACTGATGTAGGTGTCTCTTTTTGGGTACAAGTAGCGGGGAAAAGCTTTTTTCACGCAGGTGATTTAAATAATTGGCATTGGAAGGATGAGAGTACAGAAGCAGAATGGAAGGGGGCTGAAAAGGCCTTTTTGTTAGAACTTGAAGAGCTAGCAGTAGCTCACCCTCAAATAGATGTGGTGATGTTTCCGGTGGATCCTCGTCAAGGAAGTGACTATATGTGTGGTGCAAAGCAATTTGTAGAACGCATTCAAACAGGGCTTTTTGTTCCTATGCACTTTACGCCCGATTATGAGAAGGCCAACGCTTTTGCTCCATTGGCTGAAGCTGCATCTGCTCGTTTTGCTTCAATTACGCATTCGGGAGAGTCTATCAAACTATAAACGAGTTGATTCAGGAGGGTTAGCCTCTAACTTCATCTCTCGCTGTATGACTTTTTTAGGCTATTAATGGCACCTAGAAAAAGAGTTTTACTAAGTAGAACTATGAAAACGAATTAAATAAAAACAAATATGAAAATTAAAGGACGTTTTGATCATTTTAATATCAATGTAACAGATTTAGAGAAGAGTATAGAGTTTTACCAAACTGCTTTGGGCTTGAAAGAGGTCAAACGCAAAGAGGCTTCCGATGGTGCATTTATCTTAGTCTATTTAGCTGATGAGCAAGGTGGTTTCTTGTTGGAACTAACTTGGCTACGCGACCATACTGAGGCTTATGAATTGGGTGAGAACGAGAGTCATCTCTGCATGCGTGTAGAGGGTAATTATGACGAAGTTCGTGCTTTCCACAAAGAGATGGGATGCGTCTGCTTCGAGAATGAAAAGATGGGTCTTTATTTTATCAATGACCCTGACGATTATTGGATTGAAATATTGCCATTGGCTTGGTAAATAGCTATATACTTAGAAAATAAGTGGTCAATTCGAATGATTAAATCATTTAGGACGATCTCTATATTTTCTCTTACAAACAGGATTAAAGATGTAGATGTTATTTGCTTATGGAGTTCCAGTATGGGCATTGTAACTTTCAAAAGGTGGGTGTGTAGCTTAAAAAGATCGTCTTGTTTTTTATTCAGTAACTAGACTGTTTTAAACCCAGTACTGCTTGTTTCTTTTTAAGAAATGGCAAATAATAGCGACTCATTTCTTCAGATTACTCTAATCTACCAATGATACATTCTCCAAGGTACAAATTATAAGGAGTCTCTTTAAACTCTTATGGTTGGTACTTATTAAATGCAAATCTCAAATTTATAGTATATTTTCAAACAGATAATGGAGTACAACCACCATATCTGTTTGAAAATATACTATTTTTGCATATTAAGCTTGGAAGAAATTGTTTATAGGGCTAGTAAAGGGTGCTGTGGTATGTGGTACGTTACTTATCGATTGATATAGGAATATTCCTCTTTCTTTCAAGTTAAAGCAAAAAACAAATGATAAAAACAGATAGAAATATGAAATACATTGCTCCTGGTGGCTGGTTTTCGTTGGAATACCCCGAAGGCTGGCACGAATTTGAAGATAGTGAAGAGAGCTTTCTTTTTTATAATCCTAATCACTGGGCGGGCAACTTCCGCATCTCGGCTTTCCGTGGCGAACAAAAGAGTTACGGAAAAGAGTGCATCGCCTACGAGCTAAAGCAAAACAAAAAAGCAACCTTGGTCAAGGTGGGTAAGTGGGATGCTGCTTACGCTTTGCAAACGTTTGTAGAGGAGGGAACTGCTTACTCCTCACACTTTTGGGTAGTAGGATGTGATGATTTATCTATAGAGTGCTCCTTTACGGTAGCTAAAGATGAGCCCTTTGCGGTGGCAAAGCAGATGATTGAATCCATTGAATTACGCCACCCTTCAAGTAAAACAGCAAGAGAAATTATTCCTATTCGTGTGATTGAGATAGGTGAGATAAACTTAGCTTTTGATTGGGCATCGACTACACTGAAGAAATTATTGGCAAAAGATTTCACCTCTTCAGAGCAGGACCTTGATAGAATTCAGCAGGTAATGCAAAGTGGAACTTTTAAACCACAACAGCGTGAAACGTGGGAACGCTTTGGCATTCTGTTTGGCACCATCTTGATTAACGAGATGGAGGGTATGCAATGGGTAACTGCGATTGATGGTAAAATGGAGTACCCAGCACTACGTTTTATGGAATCGGATCTAATTATTGCCCCTTCGCAATGGGTGTGGAACCAAATGAAGAGTGGTGCACCTTGCAACCTGCGTAAGGAGTTTGACCGAATTAAACACGAAGCTACTCTACTGCTTGAGAAGCAGAAGTAGATTGGAAGTAGATGCGTATCCTCTTTGGTGATAAAAGAGAGAAATGGGCAGCGAAAGAGTTTAGGTAAAATAGACTCTGGTAGGGGTACTCTTAAGAAGTGAAATAAGTCCTATAGCCCAATGAGAAAGGGGAGAAGAGAAGAGGAAAATCGTGGATAAAAATGAAGAAGTAAAAAGAAGAACATGGCAGTAGCACAACTACAAATAGAGGGACTCACCAAATCGTTTGGCGATTTGGTGCTTTTCCAACAACTTGCATTCGGTGTGTCGGAAGGACAACGTATCGGACTTATTGCAAAAAATGGAAGTGGTAAAACCACCTTGCTGAATATTATAGCAGGCAAGGAGGGGTATGATGAAGGGACAATTACCTTTCGTCGTGACCTACGGGTAGGGTATTTGGAACAAGACCCACACTATCCCGAAGAGTTAACTGTGATTGAGGCCTGTTTTCACCATGGGAATAGTACTGTACAACTCATTAAGGAGTATGAACTCTGTATGGAGAGTGAAGGGCATCCGGGTTTGGAGGAACTTTTGTCACGGATGGAGCACGAAAAAGCGTGGGACTACGAGCGAAAAGCAAAACAGATTCTTACCCAACTGAAGATTAGAAACTTTGAGCAGAAGGTAAAACACCTTTCGGGTGGACAACTCAAGCGGGTGGCATTGGCCAATGTGTTGATTACGGAACCTGACTTCTTGATTTTGGATGAACCTACCAATCACTTGGATTTGGAGATGACCGAATGGCTAGAGGGATACCTAAGTAGAGGTAGTTTAAGCTTATTGATGGTAACGCACGACCGCTACTTTTTGGACCGTGTTTGTTCGGAAATTGTAGAGATTGACAACAAACAAATTTACTCTTACAAAGGGAACTATAGCTACTATTTAGAGAAACGTCAAGAGCGTATAGAGGCTACCAATGCCGAACTTTCACGTGCTAACAATCTCTACAAGACAGAGTTGGAGTGGATGCGTCGAATGCCACAAGCACGTGCACACAAAGCCAAGTATCGCCAAGAGGCTTTTTATGAGCTTGAAAAGGTGGCCAAGCAACGTTTTGATAACGGAAGTGTGAAGTTGGAGATGGGCTCAGCCTATATTGGTTCTAAAATATTTGAAGCAGAACATCTTTACAAAAGCTTCGACAACCTCAAAATATTAGAAGATTTTTCGTACGTATTTTCTCGTTATGAGAAGATGGGTATTGTGGGAAATAATGGTACAGGAAAATCGACCTTCATTAAAATCTTGA
This sequence comes from Phocaeicola sp., assembly GCA_051658485.1. GTDB lineage: Bacteria > Bacteroidota > Bacteroidia > Bacteroidales > Bacteroidaceae > Phocaeicola. Next base: position 16,242 of record JBOFMR010000046.1, on the reverse strand, counting down.
TGGGTCAAGTGGCTCCTGACAAGGGAACTGTTGATGTGGGCGAGACAGTACGCTTTGGTTACTACTCGCAAGATGGTTTGCAGTTTGATGAAAAAATGAAGGTAATTGATGTGGTGCAAGAGATAGCTGAGGTTATCGAGGTGGGCAATGGCAAGCAGTTAAGTGCGTCACAATTTCTACAACACTTCCTCTTCACTCCCGAAACGCAGTACAACTACGTACACAAGTTGAGTGGGGGTGAGAAGCGCCGTCTTTACCTTTGTACCATCTTGATGCAAAACCCCAACTTCTTGGTGCTCGATGAGCCTACGAATGATCTCGACATTGTTACACTTCAAGTATTAGAGGAGTATTTGCAAAGCTTTAAAGGGTGTGTAATGGTGGTAAGTCACGACCGCTATTTTATGGATAAAGTAGTCGATCACCTCTTGGTATTTCGTGGAGAAGCAGATATTCGAGATTTTCCTGGCAACTATTCCGACTATCGCGATTGGAAAGAGGCGAAGGAGAAACACGAGAAAGAGGCTGAGAAACCGAAAGAGGAGAAGGTTACTCGGGTGCGCTTGACCGAGAAGCGTCGCATGAGTTTCAAAGAGAAGAAGGAGTTTGAAACGCTCGAAAAGGAGATTGAAAAACTAGAAGCAGAGAAGGCTTCCATAGAGGCTGAGTTGTGTAGCGGTGCATTGAGTGTAGAGGAGTTGACGGAAAAGTCGAAGCGACTCCCTTCTTTGAACGACGAATTGGATGAGAAGACCATGCGTTGGATGGAGTTGAGTGAGATAGAGGGGTAGTTACCTTTTTATCTTTTTGAGTGGCTCTTTTTAAGAGAAGTGAATCTTTCTATTAGCTGTTTTGGGTGATTTTTAGTGTCGCACAACTGTGCAACACGCGTCTGACAGCTGTGCAACACGCGTTGTATAGCCGTACGACACCTGTCTGACAGCTGTGCAACACGCTCTTTTTAGAGAATGAATTGAACCCTTTTTTGTTGTTATAGAGAAAAAGACCATTTTACAGTTTCAGGTATTGCTTAAATGAATAGATAGCAGGGCATCTCTTGTCGATGCTCATTTTTGGCATAAAGCGTAAATTTAGATGAAAAACAGATCCTATCTACCTCTCTTTTTGCTTGTACTGATGGCATCAGGTGCACTCTTTTCATGTACCTATACTTTTGAATACCCCAATCCCCAAGCAGACTCACTCAATGTGTTGGCTTATCAATTGCACTATAAAGATTTGGTTGCTTCTAATGTAGCTGCTAGCCAGGCGCTGAAAGTAGCTGGTAAAAGTGGGATTCAGAGAGCTGAGGCTTATAACAATCTTGCTTTTTGTGCCTTTATGAAGATGGACTTCGAACGCTCGGAGCATCTCTTTCAGCAAGTATATAAAGAGACTACCAGCGAGTTGGAGTGCCTGATAGCCGATGTGGGATTGATGAAAATCTGTCAGCGTACGGCGATGAATAAGGAGTTTTATGACTATCGTAACAGTGCGTTGCGTAGAATCGAACGTATTCAGGATGATTATGCTTCACTCTCTACTCCGCACGAATTGACTCGATTTCATTATGGTGAGACTGAGTTTCACCTTACTACCGCTATCTACCACTACTACTTACAGCAAGAACAACAATCGATAGAGGCACTCGACCAATTAAATCTTCAAGCAGCTTCAATTGAAGATGATGCCCAGAAACTACAAACACTCTATTTGAGAGGAGTGGGAATTCTCAATGCGGAGAGTTATGAAGAGCGGATTTTTACAGAGTTTAATCAGCTGTTAGATCTGCTTCGCATCAGTCACGACAAGGGTTATCTCTATTTCGAGGCAAATGCTTCACAAGCGCTATCTGAACTTTTTCACAACGACAGGGCCTTTTCCATATTAAAGGAGAGAAGGTCTAACCTGATACGTATGATTAATCCGAAGGATTTGCCGCAAGATAGTCTTATGATTACCTTTGCTCAAAGGGCACTCGAACTCTTTAATCAGTACGGTGACCTTTACCAAATATCGGGAGCTTATCGTACTTTATCAGCCTATTACACCAAAAAAGGAGAGTATAAAAGCGCCCTTTCATACCTTGAAAAAGCACTTTCGTATGTCAATTTGCACCATGAAACCTACTATCACTGTACCGATACTACGGATCGATTGAAAACATACGTTGCTTCTGAAGCCCCTTCGTTGGAGTTGGAGTGGATTGCTGAGCAGCATGTAAAAACCATTCCTGAGTGGATCGCTCGGATACGTGAGCAGTTGAGTATGACCTATGCTGCGATGGGAATGAAGCCAGAGTCTGATTATAATCGCAATGTATACCTCGATATTTTGGATTATACACGGCAAGACAAGGAGTTGCTGAGCCGTTACAACGCATTGGAGAAAGAGTCGAAGATGCTCACTTTCTGGCTCTACTTTGTTATTCTAGGAGGAGTTCTGATGATCTTTTTATTGGGATGGTTGAATCGTTTGTGGCGCATAAAGAGCAGAACTTATATTTCCCAAATCAAAAACACGTTAGCTATTTGCAAGCGAATCACAGCTTCTGTTCCACCTCGTGCCTCAAATTTAGAAGATGTGATCCATGCTATTCACAAAGAGGTGGGTGGTGAATTATTAGATTTATTGGAGGTGCAACGAATAGATATTCTTCCCAATGAGAAAGATGAAAGCTGGGACGAAAATGGTTCTCTGGGTGGTGATGAGAATTCTAATGTCACTCCGCAATGGGGCAATCTCACTGTTTTTCCACTTTACACCCCCGATAATAGTTCTCAAATAGGTGAAGTACATCTATATTCTACAAAACGATTAAAGGAAAATGCTCACTCTTTGATGAAGGTTATCGTGCCTTATATTGCATGGACACTCGAGAATGGGTTGGCTTTGGTGCATCTGGGAGATGAATGCGAACATATAGCGAATGAACAATATCTGTGGGAACAGCGATTGGCAGAGAACAAACGACAAAATGTAATAAAGCGTGCCTGCCTTTTTCTCGTTACGGGTATTACTCCCTATATGGACCGAATTATCAATGAGGTGCATAAATTGGTGCGTTACGACTATTGGGTAGATAAGGAGGTTCGTCAGGAGAAGATTCTCTATATCAATGAGTTGGTAGGTTGTATCAATGAATACAACGAAATGCTTACGAAGTGGATTCAGATGCGACAAGGTTCTTTGAGCCTCTCGATTGAAAATTTCGATTTGCAATCTCTATTTGATGTTTTAAAAAAAGGAAAGAGAACCTATGAAATGAAGCAGCAAGTGTTGGAGGTAGAGCCTACAACAGCTTGGGTGAAGGCAGATAAAGCACTGACTCTTTTTATGCTTAATACTCTTGCAGACAATGCACGGAAATATACGCAAGCAGGGGGAACAATCCGAATATTGGCTGTGCAAACAGAAAATTATGTGGAGTTGATGGTGGAAGATAATGGGTCGGGGCTTTCGCCAACGGATGTGGAGTATCTTTTGAGTGAGAAGGTTTATGATTCGAGCCGTATTGGGCTGGATTATTCTGCCGACAAAGAGGCTTTGATGAAGCGGAAGGGGGGTGGATTTGGATTGATGAACTGCAAGGGAATTATTGAGAAGTATAGAAAGACCAACGATCTATTTCGTGTTTGCACCTTCTCGATAACAAGCACTTTAGGTGAAGGAAGTCGTTTCTCTTTTCGTCTGCCGAAAGGGGTAAAGCGTGCGTGGATGTGGATTCCCTTCTTCCTGATGGTTGTTACGGGATGCCACTCAGTAGAGAAAGAGTATGCTGAAACAGAAATCACATCAGCTGATTCAGCCTCTGTTCCTTCGGACTCTTTACTAATAGTTGCCAACCAATTTACTCACCAAGTTTATAATTCAAATGTAGAGGGGATGTATGTAGATGCATTGATTTATGCAGATAGTGCACTCTCTTTATTGAATCAATACTCTCTGCAATTTCCCGAATTGAATATTCCTCTGTTGAAATTAGATGGAGAGGGGAGGGCAGCAGAGTTGAAATGGCTAGCCAAGCAAGTAGATGTAAATTACTATACACTACTTGATTTACGCAACGAAGCAGCAGTGGCTTATCTAGCTTTGGGTAATTTAGATGCATATCGGTATAACAACAATGCTTATACCACGCTATACAAGCAGTTGAGTGAGGATGTCTCGTTGGAAGAGTATTGTCAAAAGATGAGAGTTTCATCGACCAATAAGAGCATAGCCATTGTACTCTGTTTTATCTTACTTCTTATTTTGCTAGTAAGCTATTATCTTCTCTATTTGAGGAGGCATCTCTTTTATCAATATAGCTTAGAACAAGTCTTAAGAGTTAATAAAAGGGCGTTTCAGGTGCTTCAAACCACTCGTCAGGAGGTTGACGATGTCGCTCATCGCTTGGTGAATGAACTGTTTCAAGAGGTGAATGAACTCATCGCTATTCAACAGTTAGCAATTGCTGTATGTCACGTAGAGGGGGGAGAGTTACATTATGCTTTTTCTCATTCATCCGAAGAGAGTGATTTTCTTCAAGAGGTGATGGCTCGTAGCTTTGTAAATAAAGCGCCCCTTTGGCAAGAACAATCATCTTTTAAGGCTTTGCCTCTTTGGGTGGAATCACGCAATGAAAAGATCTGTATAGGTGTATTGGCACTTCAAATAGAACCTAGGGTAAGGCAGGAAGATAGTCGGATTATGATGGAGTTTATTGCAGGCTATGTTGCGGTTCTTATTCATACTAATTTGGTTTTGATAGAGCAGAAATACAAAGATATAGAAGTGGCTAATGATGAGGCTAGGCGTATTCAACGCGAGGAGAATCTGTTGCATGTTCAGAATTTAGTATTGGACAATTGCCTCTCTACTATCAAACATGAAACGGCCTATTATCCCAATAAGGTGAAGCAACTGATAGAGAAATTGGAACGTGAGGAGTGGGGAGATGGTAGTTCCGATCAAGTAGAAGCTATTGGTGAACTGATGGATTACTACAAAGAGGTCTTTACATTGCTGACCTCTTGCGCTGTCCGTCAACTTGACGAGGTGACTTTTAAAAGGGGAGTAATCGAAAGTGGTGAATTGGCTGAATATGCAAAAAAACAGTTTGCTAAACTGATGAAAAGAGAAAAAGGGCAACTCCTATTTTCAGTAGAGTTGCAAGATAGAGAGATGGTAGGTGACCTTGTTCAATTAAAGTTATTATTGGAGTTGCTACTGAATGAGGCGATTGCATATAAAGAGGTGGGAGAGCTTCGCTTGTCTATTTATGAATCGGGAGAGTTTGTGCGATTTGACTTCACAGACAGTCGTAGAACCTATACCCAAGAGGAACTAAACTTGCTATTCTTTCCGCAACTCTCTCGTATAAGAGAGGAGAAAAATGGAATTTTGAGTGGTACAGAATATTTAATAAGCAAGCAGATCATTAGAGAACATGATGAGTTTGCCGGAAGAAGAGGGTGTCGTATAAATGCACATCCTGCTGAAGAGAAAGGGTATACCGTTTGGTTTACCATTCCATTAAAGAAGAAAAGAAACGAATAATATGGAAAATAAAAAATTTAAAGTCATCCTAGTAGAAGATGTAAAGCTAGAACTAAAAGGGACGCAAGAGATTTTTAGACATGAAATTCCTCAAGCAGAAATTATAGGAACAGCCATGACTGAGGCTGAGTTTTGGTCATTGATGGAGAATGAAATTCCCGATATGGTGCTGCTTGATTTGGGCTTAGGTGGTTCTACTACGATTGGTGTTGATATTTGTGCCTCTTTAAGAAAGAAACACGCTTCACTTAAGATATTAATATTCACAGGTGAAGTACTTAATGAAAAACTGTGGGTAGATGCACTGCAAGCAGGGGCTGATGGTATAATATTAAAAACAGGCGAGTTGCTAACTGCTATTGATGTACAGGCAGTGATGGAGGGGAAGAAATTGGTGTTTAATTACCCCATATTGGAAAAGATAGTAAGTCGGTTCAAAGAGTCTGTTGCACAAGAGCAACGTCGCCAAGAGGCTATTATTGATTACGATATTGACGAATATGATGAACGCCTATTGCGTCATCTAGCATTGGGCTATACCAAAGAGATGATAACAAAATTGCGTGGAATGCCTTTTGGCGTGAAGTCAATTGAAAAGCGACAAAATGAGTTGGTCAATCGTCTTTTTGCGGCAGATGAGCGAGTGGGTATCAATGCTTGCCGATTGGTAACTAGAGCTTTTGAACTGCGTATTATTAATGTGGATCAGTTGGAACCCGATGAAGAGTAAATCTTATTATATGCATCCTGCCACCTTTCTGTTTTTATTAACGGGATTGGTTTATCTTGCTTCATGGGTAGGAAGTATGCAAATGGGCTCTGTTGTTCAGAATCTACTCACTTCGGATGCCTTCAGATGGCAACTTCGAAATGCACTTCCTGCCTATACAGAAACGCCTGCGTTGGGGGTAGTGATGATACTTTTCATCGGTGGTGGTCTATTAATCTATTCGGGTTGGTTTGCTGCCTGTCGAAAATTAGTTGTTGCTAGAGACTCAATTACCCGCAAAGAGAGGATGGGATTATTTTTTTCTTTGGCCGTTGGTATCGTTTATCTGCTACTTTTATTCTCGGTAACCATCGCCCCTTTTACCATTTTACAAAGTGTAACTGGCTCCCTTAGTCACTCTCCTTTTTCTGAAGGAATCTATTATCTTGCCTCTATTGGAATGGGTTTAATGGCTCTTTTTTTTGGGTATACATCGGGAAGTATTTATAGTGATAGGGATGTTTTTCAAGGGATGACTTTCCTTTTTATCCATTGTGCGGACTATTTTGTCATACTTTTCTTTCTAGTGCAACTTTTTTTGGTTTTGGAGTATAGTTGCTTATTGAAACTTATAGGTATTGATAATGAGTCTCTTGATGTTATTTTTTTATTTCTATCTAATTTATCTCTGCTCTTTCTATTCTATGAAAAGAATATTTTTGGTAAAAAAGAGCTTTAAGAATTTGCAGTTTTAGGAAAAAGTACTACCTTTGCACTCGGATTAAGGATGGTTCCGTAGCTCAGCTGGATAGAGCAACGCCCTTCTAAGGCGTGGGTCAAGCGTTCGAATCGCTTCGGAATCACATAGTAAAAGAGAGATATCTTATAGATGTCTCTCTTTTCTTATTTACCTAATGTCTGTTTTACTGAGTTCGTGGCTCACGGCGGCTACCCTAAACTTTTTTAGCTTTGCATTAGGAAGCTGTTTAATTTTGAGTGAATAATATGGCTATACAGCTTTTATAAGATTGGATATCAGTAGATGGATTGTAGAAAGAAGTTTTGTATGGTTAGAAAAATATAGAAGGCTCACGATTGATTATGAGTACTATGCTGAAACAGCTGTGGCCATGGTGCAATTAGCTTTCTGTAAAATCATGCTTAATAAACTTTCTCAATAATTTTAAAACAGCTTCTAAAATATTCTGCTGATGCATTACTCTTACGGTTGTTGAAGAGGTTCAACTCACTTGAGAAAGTTGGCCCCAAGCAAAATTGGGTCAATAAAGATTCTTCAGTGAAGATTTGGTGAAGACTATTTCCTGCTCTCTTCACCATAACCTGTTGATAATTAGAGTGTGTGAAGGATTGAAGCTTTTTTTTGCTCTTTTATTTTGAGGAGAAGAGAGTTTCAGGCTCTCTAAAAGGGTAATAGCATACAAATAAAGGGATTGGTAAATAGACGATAAAATGAACAAAAAGAATACCATTCCACAACTTTTGCAGGTAAGCCATATTTGCTTTCTAATGGATCCTGTTATAGGAAAATCAAGCGATTCTCTAATGGCAGCAAATATTATAAAAGAGTCTATTTGTTGCACTGTTTGTAAAATCGACTTTAATCACAACTAGATTTCTTAATAGATTTGAAGCCATCTCTTTAGCTTCATCTAGTAGTTGTAATATTTCATCCGTAACGTTTTGAAATCTTTGGTTTGGCTGTACTCCTTTAACCACTGATTGAGCGTATCAAGTAAATTAGAGGCGTGAGGATTTACTCCCCATGCATAGCGTTGTGTCAAGCCAATACTTATTTCCATATCAAGCACCGGCAAATCCTCTTTCCATGCTTGTGCGATGCTTTTTTCGCAGACAGCGTAGTCAATATCTCCTCCAGCTACTAAGGCTAGTAGTTGTTCTGGTCCATATTTCTCCACCTCTTCTATCTCTATTTTTGACCCTATTTCATTGCTTAGGTTCTCTATGCGCATAATTGCTGCAGATCCCTTGGCGACATAAACTTTTTTATTGGCCAAATCAAGTTGACTGCGTATATAGAGTGAATCTTTCTCATCTGTTGGTTTACGCTGTATAAGAACCAATTGCGTCAATAAGAAGGGTTCGGTGTATTGGAGAGAGTCACTAGGAGTGGTTGTGACTGCTCTACTATTTGCTAACAAATCATATTTCCCACACATAACTCCCTCTATCTGTTTCTCAATGCTCATCTCTGGAGTTACTTCTACTTCCCATCCTCTCTCTCTTGCAAAAGATTGAAGAAGTTCGTAATGAAATCCTTTTATCTCCCCATTCTCGGGATAAAAGCTCAAAGTATTATATTCTGTTACAGCCCTTATCACCTTTGAGTTGTTAATCTCTTCATAGTTTCGAATCTGAGGACATGGTAATGCCTTCTCTTTTTTATTAAAGAAGAGAGAGATTATGCATAGTACGATAATCGATGCAAGAATAAGAGGGATATAGCGTTTTTTCATAATTAATCAAAGAAATTCCACGATAGACCAATCTTAAACAGTGCTGGATTGATGGCATAGTGCGGAGCTAAAAATGCAGCTCTATTACCTGTGTTTGCATTTACATGAGACATCATAAGGAAGAAGCGCGTGCGCTTTAGATGTAAATTTGCATAGACATTGACAATTGGGTAGCCACCAATTTGGACTAAATCGTCGGGGTTTTGTAGGTAGAACTGTCCCACTGAGGGTAGGTAGTCGGGTGCATAATATTTGCTGAAGTAGCGTACGTCAGCACCTAGTTCTACTGTTAGGACCTTTTTAGAGAGCTTGGCACGTAAAAATAGATTCGCATAGGCTGATAATTCGGGTAGAGGAAGTATCGTTTGGTCGCTTGATTTTTGGTAAGCTAGTTCTGTCTCTAAGTGAAAAAGCCAAACATTTACCTTTTGTTGCCAAAGGGCACTAAATACCTGAATATTTCCCGTGTGTTGCTGTACGGTAACATCATATTTAATAGAGGGTGGTAGATTATTTTCACTAGGAGTCACTATACTTGTGTTGGCTAGGTAGGTGTAGTTAGATACATTCTCTACACCTGCACGCAGACTGGTTCCCCACTTATCAATAATCAGTTTCCCTTCTACACGTGTTCGGAGTGTTTTTGAGAGTTCATTGTTTTCCCACCAGTGGTGCTTGGAGTGGAATTTCCTGTAATAAAATGCAGGATTTTGATTTCTGATGAATGCATTTGTTTCAAAACGTACCGTGTCTCCAAAGAGCTTGAAATTTAAATCTCCTTTCCCTTCGACGTTAAATTGTCCCAGATCTTCGCCAAGGATGGCTACCTCTCCCAATACATTGTAGTGGAAAAAAGTACCCTCTCGTTTTGAGAGTTCTCCTCCTATGCTTACGGCATTCTCTTTGTGTTTATTGAGTTGTCGCACACGTGTTCCTGCAATAGTATCTACCAATGCAAACTCGCGGTATTCATGTTTAATGAAGGCTGTAAGCCCTGATTTAGCATATTTGTTAAAGCCCTCCATAAGTGAAATACCAAAGGTGTTTTTAACGGAGGTGCGTTTGGTTATATCAATCGAATCATTACCTAGATAGTTGTGTAAAAACTTTTCTTGGTTCTGTTTTGTATTGTAAGAGATGTATTTGCGTTGATTCGCATCTATTTCAAGTGTGTGAATAAAGCTAGTAACAGGTACAAACTCACTTACTATCATCACTGAATCTGTTGAGGTACTATCTTTTACCTCTCGATGAAATCCTAGATTGTAACGGTGTGATATAAAGCCGTGGTAGCTAGTATTGTGATTCCATATTTGAGATAATCGCGTAGGCATATCATAAGTTTCATACTCTCTTCCTCCATTTGCTATACCCACAGGGTCTGTAATGTATCGGTCATCTGCAATTCCACCATTCTCAGCCATCTTCAGGTTGTCGGTATTGAAAACAGCATGCATTTGATACCGGTCGCCTCGATAACTAGAGAAAATTCCTCCATTAAAAAGTGCTGTTGACTGATTACTATACTGCCCTCGCCCATATATGTAGTCTGCATAAAAGCCAAAACCCAATTTTTTGTTTGCATTTACGGCAAAATAACTTTTAAATCGCTCTTCTGCATAGCGTCCACTACCCGCTGTATAGTAGCTAAGGTTTGTAAAGGGTGAGAGGGTATTTGTGAAGATTATATCTTGTGGTCGCAGTAGTGCGAAATCATAGTTGTCTGTAAACATAAATTGACTAACCTCTCGGCGGTCAAAGTATATGCGCGAAAGACGTGGAGACCCCAAGTTACCCAAGTGGTTGTATTGTCCTGTATAACCACCCATGTCATTTGAGTTCTGGAATCCAAGCTGCATTGTATCTACAGGGACAGCGTTGATGTTTCCAAAGTAGTTATCTACTTTCCATGCATGTAAACCGACGGGTACACTTTTAGCATCAATCACAGCCGTAGTATCAATGGGATTTCCATTGCGGTCATATTTCCCTTGATCATTGCCGCTGGCTGAAGAACCCAAGGGGTTTATTGTATTTTGTGCAAGCAAATTCACCTGAAAACAGGTGAAAGCGATAAATAAATAGGTAAATATTCTTTTCATACGAGACAAAGATAGAGATAAAATATAAAAAGGAGAAACTTTCTGCTTTAGAAAGCTCTCCTTTTCTCTTCTCATCTATATTTTTGAGGCGTTGCTCGCTTCTTATCTCTTTATTGAAGTCTTAAATTGATCCCAAAGATGCTGCTTTATGTATCAATCATTATTTAACTAGTTGATATAAAGAGGTCACTTTTTGCAAACTATTTTCTATTTGGTGCAAAATAGAAGAAACCTTATTTACAGGTTCTTCTAAAAAGTGATTGCTGTTTTAGTGAGATTTAAGCCTTATAAAAAGTCAATAGATTTTTCATAATCGAATCTATTGACGAGCAACTACTTTTCTATTTAGAGCTATTCATTGAATTTGCTGAGGACTTCTTTTAAAGAACTCTCAGTAACTCTCGACAATGATATCATACAGTGATTAGCACTCGTTTTTATCGAATCGCTATTTCAAAATAGGCTTTTAAATTTTTACCTTTTTCAGAACTCTTTGTAAAAGTTATTTCCTTTTCAAAAGGAGCTCTTTCAATAGGGTTATTTATTGCTTCTGAATAATTTCCATACCCAATTGTATGGCTGCTTCATTCATTGGTATGAGGTGGTGATGGCGCTCGGGAAGTGTTTTGCGTAGTGCTTTGATAACACTTTCAGTTGCTACAGCTGGACGAACCTTAAGTAGTCCACCAAGAATAATCATATTAAAGGTTTTGCTCATATTCCGTTCGTTGGCAGCATCCATTGCATCAATTCTATATATTTGGATGTCAGTGCGCGTTGGGGGGTCTATGATTCCGTATCCATCGTATATCAAGACACCTCCTGTTTTAATTTTGCTTTCAAACTTAGCCAATGATGGTTGGTTTAGGATAATAGCCGTATCAAACTGGCTGATGATAGGTGAAGAGATGCGTTTGTCACTTAATATGACCGTAACATTGGCCGTTCCACCTCGTTGCTCAGGTCCGTAGGCAGGCATCCAACTCACCTCTTTATCTTCCATTAGTCCAGAGTATGCTAGAATCTTACCCATTGAGAGTACACCCTGTCCTCCAAACCCTGCTATAATGATTTCCTCTTTCATGTGTGTCTACTTTTATTGGTTATCTTTCAAATCGCCTAGTGGATAGTAAGGAAACATGTTTGTCTCCATCCATTGGTTTGATTTCTCCGGTGTCATTTTCCATCCCGCACTACACGTTGATACAATTTCTACCAAGTTTGCACCTTTACCATTCATTGAATTTTCAAAAGCTTTTCGTATCGCTTTTTTTGCTTTACGAATAGCGGGTACATTGTGTACCGATTGTCGAGTAACGTAAGTTGTCCCTTCAAGCGTAGCTGCAATTTCAGTCATCTTTAGAGGAAATCCGTGTAGTTCTTGTTCTCTACCGTGTGGACAAGTGGATGTTTTCATTCCCATCAAGGTAGTAGGAGCCATTTGTCCTCCCGTCATACCATAAATAGCATTGTTTATGAAGACAATGGTAAAGTTTTCGCCACGGTTTAGAGCGTGAATTGTTTCGGCAGTACCGATACAAGCCAAGTCGCCATCACCTTGGTAGGTGAATACTAGTTTGCTAGGAAAGAGTCTTTTTATAGCTGTTGCTACAGCAGGTGCACGTCCGTGTGCAGCCTCTTGCCAATCTATATCTAAATAGTTGTAGGCAAATACGGCGCATCCTACAGGCGAAACTCCAATGGTTCTATCCTCCATACCCATCTCCTCGATAACCTCAGCTATCAATTTATGTGCCACTCCATGACTACAGCCTGGGCAGTAGTGCATAGGATTTTCATTCATCAATGTGGGTTTTTTATAAACCAGGTTTTCGGGCTTAATGATATCTTCTTTTGTCATATTTCCTTCTCCTTATTGCTTAACACATGTATCGTAAAAAAAACTCAATCAGCTTTAGAAAAATAGCCGCAGCGCATACGTATAAAAATATTTTAAAGTCGTTTGCTGTGAAATAGGTAATAATAGCGGCTACAGCCAACACCATGAAGGTGATATTTAGAATGTTTCTTATAAGATTGGTGTTCATATGCTGTTATTTTATCAATTTTTCCTTTAGTGCATTCACTACCTCATCAGGGTCAGGGACAATGCCACCGAGTCTACCAAAATGTTCAACAGGGATGCTACATGATACGGCTAGTTTCACATCCTCTACCATTTGACCAGCATTGAGCTCAACGGTGAGGATTCCTTTTACTTGTTTAGCTCGTTGAGCAATTGCTTTGCTGGGGAAAGGCCAAATAGTAATAGGGCGTAAAATGCCCACTTTGATTCCCTCTTGGCGTGCTATTTCAACTGCTTTTTGCGCAATGCGTGCTGATGAACCAAAGGCTACAATCAGATACTCTGCATCTTCACATTCCATCTCTTCATAGCGTACCTCATTCGCCTCTATTTCGGCATATTTGCTTTGTAAGTGAATGTTGCGTCTCTCCATTTCCGAAGGATCTAACTCTAGTGAGGTAATGATGTTGGGTTTTCTATTGGCTGTTTTGCCTGTTGTAGCCCATGGGCAGCGTGCTATGACCTCTTCATCTGTGAGACGTTCTTTCTGTTCAGGTAGTTCTACCTTTTCCATCATCTGACCGATAACCCCATCGGCTATGATCATAGCTGGATTTCTATATTTGAAGGCAAGTTCAAAGCCTAACCCTACAAAGTCTGCCATCTCTTGCACAGAAGCTGGTGCTAATGCAATGAGTCGGTAGTCACCGTGTCCACCCCCCTTAACTGTTTGGAAATAGTCAGCTTGGCTGGGTTGGATTGTTCCTAGTCCAGGACCTCCGCGCATAACATTTACAATCAAACTAGGTAGTTCAGCACCAGCAAGGTAAGAGATTCCCTCTTGTTTCAAACTAACCCCAGGGCTAGATGAAGAGGTCATTACCATTTTTCCACAAGCTGCTCCACCATAAACCATGTTGATAGCAGCCACTTCACTTTCCGCTTGTAGCACTACCATTCCCGTAGTTTCCCAAGGTTTCTCTTCGGTAAGTGCTTCTAATATTTCAGATTGAGGAGTGATGGGATATCCAAAATAGCCATCTACACCAATGCGGATAGCTGCATGGGATATGGCTTCATTCCCCTTCATTAAAACAACTTCTTTTGCCATATCTTATTTTACTTTTACTTTATAGACACTGATACATCCATCTGGACAGACGATGGCACAAGCTGAACAGCCAATGCAACTATCTTCCAATACCGTTTGCGCGAATGTGTATCCTTTTTTATTTACTTTTTTTGCAGCGAGTGATATTACGTGTAGCGGGCAAGCTACCACACAGAGGTTGCACCCTTTGCAACGTTCCGTGTCTACAACAATAGCCCCTTTGATTTTAGCCATGAATGGGTGATTATGGGTTATACATCTCTTTGTTATAATAATTTAGAATGTCCATGAGCATCTCTTTTGCTTTTACAGCTGGACTTTCAGGATTTAGGTCTATCGCCTCTAAATAACAATTTAGTGCTTCTTGGAAATTGCCTTGTTTTCGATAGGCATTTCCTAATAGATAATAGAGTTTATCATTGCACACTTCACTCTGATTTGAGCAGATAAGATTCGTTAGGAAACTAATTGCATCTTCTACTTTCCCTTCATTTAGGAGTTTTTTTAGGGCCAACATCTCTTCTTCCATAGTTGCATTTTTACACTAAATCTTGACAAAGATACATTATTATTTGTAACTATATACCATTTCTTATTAGTAAAAACGGTGATTGTTAGAAAAGAGGGTGTAAATAGCTTTGTGAAATAGCTAAGAACCATTTACGCTCTTTTTATTTTGATTGAAATAGTTTCAACTGAAACAGACCAATGCTATTTTATGCGAAATAATTCTCTTTTTAATCTGTTGTTAAAGATGAAAAAGGGTAGGAGTTTTATACTATCAAAAATGAGTGGTTGACTCTTCTTTTTTTCTTCAACTACTACCACCTTTTTTATATGATTATGATCCTTTTGTTAGAATCTTTTGTGCTTGATTGAAAAATGACTTGATTAAATCGATTTGATATTGAAACTAAATTGTTAATTTTGCACCCATTAAATAATGCTGGATAATAAGGTGTAGGTGCTGAAGATTAAGTAGTTAAAAACTGTTTTATTCGGAGAAAAGCTATTTCTTTCCTAACTTGATTAATTGAATGATTAAGAGATATTTAGGGGGGGATTCCCCTCTCTTTTTATCCTCTATTGACTTATTCATAATTTACCCTATTTAAATGAAACTATCTACTATTCCCAAAGAGGGAGGCAAAAAGATCTACAATTTTATACTGAAAGCTTTAATGAGTCCTTTCTTTCGTCGTTTTGTATTCTGCTGCATCCTAGCTTCTATCTCTTCCGTTGTCTTGGAATCTTTTCATGCTTTTAAGAAATACTCTATTTTCTTGTTTGGGATAACCTATTTTAGCTCATTTATCTTTTTAGGTGAGTATCTTTTGAGGCTTATTTCTGCACCCTCTATGTATGTTTCTCACTCAGCATTGCGGGCTCGTTTCAAATATATCTTCTCCTTTTATGGTTTGATTGATTTTATCGCATTTCTTCCTTTTGTATTGGTATACTATTTTTGGGATACTGACATTATTCACGTCATTACGCTACCTTATGTACTTACTATATTTAAACTAATACGATATTCTAAATCGTTTAGACTTATAGGCGAGGTACTTTCTAGTGTGAAAGAGGAGCTTGTTACTGCCTATACAGCTTGTGGTATTTTGGTCTGCTTTTCTGCTATCTTGATGTATTACATTGAGCACAATGCTCAACCAGAGGCTTTTAAGAATATAGGCGATGGTTTATGGTGGGCGATAGTCTCTTTTACGACTGTAGGATATGGCGACCTTTACCCCATTACTCCATTGGGTAAGTTGTTAAGTTGTGTTATTAGTTTAATAGCTATTGGGATGATTGCCCTACCTACAGCTATTATTAGCTCTTCATTTATGAATATGATGCAGCAAAAGCAGCAGAATCTAAAAGATTCGAAGAGTGAAGATGAGAAAATGTAGAGGCAATGTCGTAGGATATTCCAGTAAGTATATAAAAGATTAAAGGGTGATGTTCGCACCCTCTCTAACAAAAAAGGGTGGGGAGAGTACCTTATGAAAGGTAAGCTCCTCACTCTTTTTTTAGTGTAAAAAGGGAAATTCCCCAAATGAGATTCATTGATTCTATCGGATTTAAAAGTATTACTGTCCGATAAAACTTAATGCCTTTAGAGTATCCATCCGAATTCTGCCGTATTTTTCTTCTCTTTTTTCTTTCCGACTTTTGTATTCAAAAAAACTATGTTTAATTTGAATGAAACCAATCGTTTCGTTATTAGTCATACTAGTACTGATATGCGCAAAGGTGTT
>JBOFMR010000045.1:0-18678 GCA_051658485.1 Phocaeicola sp. | reverse complement strand
TTTTCATTGGCTAATGATTTTGTAAGAAACTCAACGGAATAGACCTAAATTGAAGCTTATTTACTCTCCAATAGATTCTATATATAGGAAATTCAAGTGATTTTCTAAAGGCATTAAGTTTTATCGGACAGTAATAATTTTATTTTCTATTCCTGATTTGATTTAAAATTAAAGATTACTTTTGCTACATTTTAAAAAATAGAACTTATGAAACAGGTATTAGCAATCCTTTTGACACTATTAGCCACCACTGGAATGGCACAAACTAAAAAATTCAATTACAAAATGTACGGGCAGGTACGTATGGATTTATTCTACAACAGCCGTGCGAACGAAGAGATGGTAGATGGACTTATCTATCTATTCCCCAAAGACCACGCTTATGATGCGGATGGAAAAGATTTAAATTCAACTCCAAATGGAGGTTTTTACACTCTATACAGTCGATTTGGTATTGATGTAGAGGGCCCCAAATTAGGCAAAGCTAAAACATTTGCCAATGCAGAATTTGACTTCCGAGGTTCGGGAACAAACTTTTCAATTATACGTATCCGCAATCTCTACTTCGGGTTAGATTGGGGAAATATGGATCTGTTGGCAGGACAATATTGGCATCCCTTATGGGGAGAGGTCTTTCCACAAGTGATGAACTTAGGAACAGGTGCGCCCTTTCAGGCATTAAACCGCTCGCCAATGATTCGCTACCGCTATAAAGCAGGTGGATGGACAGCAACTGCAGCAGCTATGTGGCAGGCTCAATTCTGCTCTGCTGGCCCTGAAGGAAAGACGCAACAATATATGAAAAACAGCTTAGTGCCCGAGTTCTTTATCGGAGCTGATTACAAAGGTGAGAATTGGCTGATAGGTGGTGGCATTGACATTCTATCACTTACTCCCCGTACAACATCAACTATGGATGATAAGACCTACAAAGTAAACGAACGAGTAACCTCTGTTTCGGGTATGATTCATGGACGATACACAGCACCTAAACTCTTTTTAGCTGCAAAAACATACCTTAGTTCCAACCTTACAAACTCATGTATGATGGGAGGATATGGTGTAACATCCATCAACGAACGAACAGGTGAACAAACCTATGCGCCCACCCTCAACACTAGCTCTTGGGTAAATGCCGTCTATGGAACAACTTGGCGAGGTGGAATGCTTCTGGGATATATGAAGAATCTGGGAACATCAAAAGCAATTCTTGAGAATAAAATGTATGGGATAGGAACAAACATCGATCAATTGACAAATGTTACACTTGAGGCTAGTTACAATGTCCCAAGATGGAGATTTGGAATCGAATACTCTATCGTCACAGCATGGTACGGTACATTAAATCTCTCTAACGGAAGAGTGACTGATACACATGATGTATCCAATCATCGTTTTGTAGCTACTACTAGCTTCTCATTCTAAAGATTTGCTATAAAAGCAACTAATGTTTCCGATTCCATTCCATCACTACTAGTCGTGATGGAATGGAATCGGAAACATTTTGGGTCTTTATCGATAAATAGGTGTACAGTTTTAATTTATATCAAGTGAATTCTCAATTTAAAGTGTGAGAAAATCCACAATTGAATATTAAATTCTGACAGTATCAATTAATTAGGTTCACTTACTGATACATATTATATACTTGGTAATAACAAAGAAGACACTAAGAATCTTAATAAGTACATTCAGATAAACCTTGGAGGCTACTCACCGACTGCCCCTTTAATA
Source organism: Phocaeicola sp. (assembly GCA_051658485.1). Taxonomy (GTDB): domain Bacteria; phylum Bacteroidota; class Bacteroidia; order Bacteroidales; family Bacteroidaceae; genus Phocaeicola. The sequence goes on along the minus strand of JBOFMR010000045.1, from coordinate 16,944 downwards.
CAACTAAACCCGGCTCAACCGTAAAAGTTTTGAAAGGGTATTCTTTTTGTTCATTTTGTCGTCTGTTTACCAATCCCTTTTTCAGTATGCTACCCTTTTAGAAAGCCTAAACTCTCTTCTACTTAAAACAAAAGAGCGAAAAAAAGCTTCAATCCTTCACACACTCTAATTATCAATAGGTTATGGTGAAGAGAGTGAAAAATAGTCTTCACCGAATCTTCACTGAAGAATCTTTATTGACCCAGTTTTGCTTGGGGCAAACTTTCTCAGGTGAAGCATGAAATCTTGAACCTCTTCAACAACCGTGCGACTAATGCATCGGCAGAATGTTTTAATGCAAAGCTAAAAACATTTAGGGCAGATTTAAGGGGATGAATGATGTACCATTCTTTCTATATAGAGTGGCGAACATATATGCCAAGAAAGATATTAATAATTATTGTCCACAACTTTTGTAGGTGAGCCTTAAACCCTCACTACATTTTTCTATAAAAAGAGAGAAGCCATATCACAATGATATGGCTTCTCTCTTTTTATATTAGATTTCTCTAAGCAAGCAACTCTTATTCGCCTTTGATAGCAGCGATACCTGGAAGAACTTTTCCTTCAATAGCCTCTAGCAAAGCACCACCACCTGTTGAGATGTAAGAAACCTTATCAGCCATATTGAATTTATTGATACAAGCTACAGAGTCACCACCACCAATCAATGAGAAAGCACCCTTAGAAGTAGCCTCTACGATTGCTTCAGCGATTGCTTTAGAACCTGCTTCGAAGTTACTGAATTCAAACACACCAGCAGGACCATTCCACAAGATTGTTTTAGCATCTTTAATAGCATTAGCAAACATTACTTGTGTCTTAGGACCAGCATCTAATCCCATAAATCCAGCAGGGATTTCACTATCGGCACATACTTTCGTATTTGCATCGTTTGAGAATGCATCAGCTACTACACTGTCTGTACCAATAACCAAGTTCACACCTTTTGCTTTTGCTTTTGCAATGATTTCAAGAGCCAACTGAAGTTTGTCATCTTCTACCAAAGAGTTACCAATGCTGCCCCCTTGTGCTTTCACAAAAGTATAAGTCATACCACCACAGATAATCAAGTTATCTACCTTGTCCATCAAGTTTTCGATGATACCGATTTTAGAAGATACTTTTGCACCTCCCATAATAGCAGTGAAAGGACGGTTGATGTTTTTCAAGATATTGTCTACAGCAAGTACCTCTTTCTCCATCAAGTAACCCAACATTTTGTTCTCTGCTGTAAAGCTATCTGCAATAACTGCAGTCGAAGCGTGCTTACGGTGAGCTGTACCAAATGCATCATTTACATAGCAATCAGCATAAGATGCCAATTTTGCTGCAAATGCTTTTTGTCCTTTTTTCAATTCAGCTTTTGCAGCTGCCTTCTCTTCATCAGTAGCAAATTCGCCACGTGGTTTTCCCTCTTCTTCTGCATAGAAACGAAGGTTTTCAAGCAATAACACTTCACCTGGTTTCAAAGCTGCAGCAGCCTCTTCAGCTTTCATACAGTCTGGAGCAAATTGTACAGCAACGCCTAATCTTTCAGCTACTGCCTCTGTGATTTGTCCCAAAGAGAACTTCATATCAGGATTCGTTTTGGGTTTTCCCATATGTGACATAATGATTAAGCTACCACCATCTGCCAATATTTTCTTAAGTGTAGGAAGTGCTCCACGGATACGTGTATCATCTGTAACTACACCTTCTTTCAAAGGTACATTAAAATCCACACGTACAATTGCCTTTTTGCCGGCAAAGTTGAAATTGTCAATTGTTTGCATAATCGCTAATTTTTATAGTTTAATAAATCTTGTTGCAATTGGTACAAAGTTAATAATATTTCTCTATTAGCACCCTCTTAACTTATGATAAAAAAAACAAGTTAGCACAATTTTGACCTAAAATATAGGTGATAGGGAGAGCAAAGGCAGCCTCTACAAATTAGAAGCATAGCCGCTTCTTTTTAAATTCTTCCCCAAAAGGCTATTTTATTCATTTATTCGAGAGAGAGGAAGTTCGTTTTTTGCCTCTCTATGTTACTTCCCAATTGGTTATTTAATAAAGAAGGGGATTGGAATCGAAAAGGAACAGTGATTAAAAACATGCGCATGTTTTAGAGGAAACCTGCGTTTGTTTTGATCAAAAGAAACGCAGGTATGGAGTGAAAGAAACGCACGTTTTTTGAGATGAAATCACTCCTCATCTTGGGAGTAAAGTGTAATGACATTAGTTACCACCCCTCCTTTTCAATTCGGGGATCGCTTCATACCTACATTCTTTGAAATGCCAGTTGAATTTATCAGCTTTCAAAAAGAATTCCACCCCCGTTGGCATGCCAATGAACAACCTAAGTCATCACTCAAAAAGCACCCTCGCTCATCAGCAGAGAATTGCCCAGAGCAACGAATGCAGCCGTTAGATCTTCTAACGGCATGGAGCGTAGGATTTATTTGCACTCATAAATTAGGAGGAGATTTAAGATTATTTTATCCCCAAGAGTGAAAGGTTTAGCGTAAATAAAAAGGAACAAAGAGCAGTAAGCCTCTGATCCTCAACTTCCTCTTCTAAAAAAGTCACCCCCGAAACAACGTTTGTTGAAACGGGGGTGACCTCTTTGTCAGAGAGACCGATAGGTTCTCTTTCTATCTTTTAAAAATTCACTTTTCTTCTTTTCAAAAAGAGAGTGTTTACATCTAAACTCTCATTGAGCAAGCCAATGCATATAGATTGTTTTCACAAATCATTTTGAGCTTAATAGAAGTAGCGTTCAAGTGGATGCTTTTTACATCATACCACCCATGCCGCCCATGCCTGGAGCACCCATTGGCATTTCAGGTTTCTCCTCTTTCTTCTCTACAATAACGCACTCTGTAGTAAGGAACATACCTGCTATCGAAGCAGCGTTCTCCAATGCTACACGTGTTACTTTAGCTGGATCAACCACACCTGCTGTATACATATTCTCATATACATCAGTACGTGCATTGTAACCAAAGTCACCTTTTCCTTCGCGTACTTTCTGAACGACTACGGCACCTTCTTTACCAGCATTAAATACGATTTGACGCAAAGGCTCTTCAATGGCACGTTTAATAATCTCAACACCAGTTGTTTCATCTGCATTATCGCCATTCATACCTTCAAGAGCTTCGATAGCACGGATGTAAGCCACACCACCACCAGGAACAATACCCTCTTCGATAGCTGCACGCGTTGCACAAAGTGCATCGTCTACGCGATCTTTTTTCTCTTTCATCTCTACTTCCGAAGCAGCACCTACGTAAAGAACAGCTACACCACCTGACAATTTAGCCAAGCGCTCTTGCAACTTCTCTTTATCATAGTCTGAGGTTGTATTAGCTATCTCATTTCTGATTTGCTTGATACGATCTTGGATGGACTCTTTATTGCCAGCACCATTGACTACAGTCGTGTTATCTTTCGATACAACTATTTTGTCACAAGTACCCAACATTTCAAGTGTAGCTTGCTCCAGTTTCAAACCTTTCTCTTCGCTTATTACAATACCACCGGTTAAGACAGCAATATCTTCAAGCATTGCTTTTCTTCTATCACCAAATCCAGGAGCTTTAACTGCACAGATCTTTAGTTGACCACGTAGGCGGTTTACTACCAAAGTAGTCAACGCTTCGCTATCTACATCTTCTGCAATAACCAAAAGAGGACGACCACTTTGTACAGCTGGTTCCAAGATAGGTAAGAAATCTTTTAAATTAGAGATCTTTTTGTCATAAACCAATACATAAGGGTTCTCCATAACACACTCCATTTTCTCCGTATCAGTTACGAAGTAAGCCGATAGATAACCACGGTCAAACTGCATACCCTCTACTACACCAATGGTTGTATCAGTACCTTTTGCCTCTTCGATGGTAATAACTCCATCTTTAGAAACTTTGCGCATAGCATCAGCAATTAGCTTACCTATTACAGGATCATTATTAGCAGAAATAGACGCTACTTGCTCTATTTTATCATAATCATCACCTACGGTTTCACTTTGTGCTTTAATCGATTCAACCACTTTCAAGACTGCTTTATCAATACCACGCTTTAAATCCATTGGATTTGCGCCAGCCGTCACATTCTTCAATCCTACTGAAACGATTGATTGTGCCAATACAGTTGCAGTAGTTGTACCGTCACCTGCATCGTCACCTGTTTTTGAAGCAACCGATTTCACCAACTGTGCACCTGTATTTTGGAATGGGTCAGCCAATTCAATCTCTCTTGCTACTGTCACACCATCCTTAGTGATGTGTGGTGCGCCAAACTTCTTCTCGATGATTACATTGCGTCCTTTAGGACCAAGTGTTACTTTTACGGCATTTGCCAACTCATCAACTCCTTTTTTCAAACCGTCGCGTGCTTCGGTATTGAACATTATTTCTTTAGCCATTGCTTTATCTATCTATTATTTTATAAATTCGAATTTGTTATCCCAACACTGCTACGACATCACTTTGACGCATAATAAGGTATTTCGTTCCTTCGAACTCCATTTCTGTACCTGCATATTTGCCATACAACACTATGTCGCCAGCTTTTAAAATCATCTCTTCCTCTTTTGTACCTGTTCCTACAGCTACAATTTCACCTTGCAAAGGTTTCTCTTTTGCTGTGTCAGGAATAATAATGCCACTAATGGTTTTCTCTTCTGCCGCAGCAGGAAGAATCAAGACTCTGTCTGCTAATGGTTTAATTTTCATAGTTTCTATTTTTAATGTTTTAATTTTAATAAGTAGATTGTACTTTCAGTCAAATCGTTTACGTTTTGCTTTATACTAAAAACGTGCCAAACTTTTTTTCACGATTCATTGACAACACGAACTGACAAAATGACATATTTTAAAATCTTATTGATTTCTATATCAGAGATCTTTTTAATCTAGACAAAGAAACAAAAGGATATATGGAGGGGCTCCCCCACACTTTCAATCGGCTTTATAGGAATATTTAAAAAGATTGTTGTCCACTCTATTTGAGACCTTCAAATGAATAGACAACAATCTTCAAAATAACGTTTTCGATATTTAAGCGCTTCTAACTTCTGAAAGTCAGATGAAAACGGTAAAACTAGAATGCATCTTAATAGATCCCTAACCGATCTCATCAAAAGCCCGAAACCTATTAAAAGGTATAATCAACACAAGCTCGGTCTGCTTTTACCTCTTTCAACAAAGCAGCAGCAGCCAAATGAGCTGGATGAGCAGCATAGATTTGAACATCTTCTAGCGAGTCGAATTCGCTATCTAGAGAGAGATCCCACTGCTCATTGGGGTTCATGTTAATACCCACAAAGATGTGTCGAATAACCTCTATACTAGTAGGTAAGGATTCAATAGCCTCCTTAAATTGAGTCATAACTTCCAACTTCTCAGCCACCGAGAGCGTTTCTTTTAGTTTAAATAGAACAATGTGCTTTACCATACTTGCTTTCTAAATTAAATAATCTATTTTTGTATTTGAATCGGGGGATAGCATTTAAGCTACTATCACCCACACAAATATAGACATTTTTCTAAAACTATTCATTTACACCTATGATTATTATCGGTATTGCTGGAGGAACAGGATCGGGAAAGACCACGGTTGCTAAAAAAATATTTGCCTCTTTTCCTGAGAATGAAATTGTTCTCCTATCACAAGATTCCTATTATAAGGACAGCAGCCATGTGCCTGTAGAAGAGCGTCAAAACATAAATTTTGACCATCCAAATGCTTTCGATTGGGAATTATTATCTAAGCATATATCTATGCTAAAGGAAGGGAAATCAATAGAGCAACCAATCTATTCCTATCTAACATGTACTCGCCAAGAGGAAACCATCCATACAGAACCCAAAGAGGTAATCATTATTGAGGGTATTCTTTCACTAAGCAATAAAAAACTACGCAACTTAATGGACCTGAAACTCTTTGTTGATGCCGAAGCTGATGAACGCCTAATTCGCGTCATCCAACGTGATATTATGGAGCGTGGAAGAACTGCCCAAGCTGTTATGAATCGATACATAGAGGTTCTTAAGCCAATGCATTTGGAGTTCATAGAACCCTCTAAGCGCTATGCGGACTTAGTGATTCCTCAAGGAGGGCACAACCAAAAAGCAATTGAAATTATTCAACTCTATATTGAGAAAATCTTAGGTAAATGAACAGACTAATATCTATCCTCTTCGTGCTACTTGGGATTTGGGGATGCAGCTCTAAACCCCAAGCAACACAGGTAGATGAATATGACCTGCAACAAATAAAAGAGAGTGACACGCTTACAGTACTCACCTTAAGTGGCTCGACCTCCTATTTCGACTACAAAGGAGAGCCGATGGGATTTCAATATGAATTAGCCGAACAGTTTGCACAATACATAGGTGTGAACTTAGAGATTAAGATTGCCCCCAATGTGAAAGAGCTCGTGCGTATGTTGAATGATAAAGAGGGGGATTTAATCGCTTACTACCTACCCATCACAAAAGAGCTGAAAGAGGAGATAACTTTTTGTGGCGAAGAGGTTGTTACACACCAAGTACTTGTACAAAAAAATAAAAAAAGGGGCCTTATAACTGATGTCACTGAATTAATAGGCAAGGAGGTGTATGTAAAGCCAGGTAAATATGCAAATCGATTAACCAATTTGAACCAAGAGTTAGGTGGAGGAATTCAAATACACTTGGTGGATAATGATAGCATCTCTACTGAAGATTTAGTATCAAAGGTGGCCAAAGGAGAGATCGACTACACCATTTGTGACAATGACTTGGCCCGCCTCAACAAAACATACTATACCAATTTACACATAACACTACCCATAGGCTTCGACCAACGTGCCTCGTGGGCTACTCGAAAATCATCCCCCCTATTGGCAGCTATCGCAACCAAATGGCACGAAGAGAATGCAACCTCTCCCAGCTATTTAGCTAGCGCCAAACGCTATTTTGAAAAGAGCAAACAGACGATTCACTCTTCCATTTTATCTCTTAAAGAGGGGAAGATCTCCCATTTCGACGAACTTTTTAAGAAATATGCCAAAGAGATTGATTGGGATTGGAGACTTTTAGCAGCACTAGCCTATACAGAGTCAAACTTTGACACTACGGCAGTATCTTGGGCGGGCGCGCAGGGATTGATGCAACTAATGCCTCGCACGGCTCGTGCAATGGGGGTCCCCCCAGGCAAAGAGCACAATCCTGAGGAGAGCATAAAAGCAGCTGTCAAATACATTGGCCTAACCCGTCGAACTTTTCAGAAAATACCTTCCCAAGAAGAACAAGTTTTATTTACACTGGCAGCCTATAATGCGGGACTAGGGCACGTGCTAGATGCCATGGCCCTTGCTGAGAAATATGGGAAAAACAGATACAAATGGGAAGGAAACGTTGCAGAATATCTATTACTTAAAAGCCATGAAGAGTACTTCAACGACTCCGTTTGCAAGAATGGTTACCTACGTGGCTCAGAGACCTATGCCTTTGTACATGATATCGTAAAACGTGCCGATAATTATAGGAAAAAGGTTAAAGAGTAATCTATGCTTTCAAAAAAAAGGATACCTTTGCATTTCAACTTTACAGTGACACATTCAAGATATGAAATCAATTAAATACACTATTTTACTCATTACCCTTTTAACACTCTTCTCAGCTTGTGGAGAGGATAGAATAAATGAATACAACCTCCTTATAGCTGACAAAGTCTATATGGAAGAGACTATGAAAAATCATTATTTATTTTATGATCAAATGAATGTCCCTTCTGAAAAAGACTATTTTAATACCCCAAAAATATTCTTCCCTAAACTATTATTCAAAGGAAGCAGCACACAAGCTCCTGATAGATATTCTTACCTTGAAGAGAAGGAAAGCAATACACGCTCATACATAAACCAAAAGTCAACCTACGGATTTGAATTCGAACTCATAACAGACCCTACTCAAATAACCAGACGTATTTATGCACGTGTACTTTTTGTTTTACCTAACTCACCAGCTTCCGAAGCAGGATTGAGTCGAGGAGACTGGATAGCAAGCGTAGAGGACAAAACACTTACAGCAAACAATTACAATTTATTGATCTCAGGAAAAGAGACTTCCTTTACTCGAGTAGAACTAAAACAAGACGAAGGTGCTTGGGTTTGGGAGAGTAGAGACCAAATAAACATCTCTTATTCCCGACCGGTGGCACTTGATCCTTTTTATTTGGATACAACCTATGTAGTCAACAATCAAAAGATTGCCTATATGGTATACAATCAATTTAGTATATCGCCCCAAAACGGAGCATCCAATACAGACTATGTAACTAGAATGAAAGAAATCTTTGCTCACTTTAAGCAAAAGGCACCAGATGCATTCATTCTTGATTTACGCTACAACCCTGGAGGTTATATAAGTATGGCTATCGAACTAGCTAGTTTATTGGCACCAAATTCAGCATTGGGAGAAACCTTTGTTGAGTTAAAATACAATGATAAAACAACACCGCAAATAGTACCTTTGAAGTTACACGAGGAGGTACCTGAGAATCTAAACCTTTCCAAGATATATATACTTACAACTTCATTTACCGCCTCAGCCTCAGAACTCATTATTCACTGTCTAAAGCCCTATTTAGGTACTGAGAATGTAATCCTATTGGGAGATAGAACAGAGGGTAAGAATATGGCAATGGCACCCTTTACTAAAGCAGACGTAAACTTCACAATGTGGCCTCTAGTAGCTTACATTAGCGATGTGAATGGAAATAGCAACTACAGCAAAGGAATTGAACCCAATTTCTTTTTGCCTGAAAATAAACAATATCAAAAACTACTCCCACTGGGTAATACCGATGAATTTCTATTAAAAAATGCCATTTCACACATTACGACAGGCGCAATCATTAATAGTCAACCGACCCAGTCAACTAGCCGTACTTTGTATAATTCGCTAGAGCGTGAGAGAATACCTGCTGCACGGATCAGCACACCCTAAAGAGTAAGAAAAGATGTAATTCCAAACCTAGAATCAACATGAACAAATCGGACAGCATTATCATAATGCCCACTTATAACGAAAAAGAGAACATCGAAAAGATGATTCGAACCCTTTTCGGACTCGAAAAAAGATTCGATTTACTTATCATTGAGGACAACTCTCCTGATGGAACAGCAAAGATTGTACACCAATTGCAGAAAGAGTTCCCAGAGCAACTCTTCATGATAGAAAGAAAAGGGAAGTTGGGACTAGGAACAGCCTATATTACAGGGTTTAAATGGGCCATAGAGCACCAATACGATTATATCTTTGAAATGGATGCTGACTTTAGTCACAACCCCAATGATTTAATCCGACTCTATAATAAGTGCGCCAACGAAGGATATGACCTATCCATAGGCTCTCGCTATGTAAGTGGAGTAAATGTGGTAAACTGGCCTATGCAGCGTGTACTTATGTCCTTTTTTGCCTCTAAATATGTTCAGTTGATTACTCGACTTCCGATACACGACACCACAGCAGGATTCAAATGCTACCGCCGTGAAGTGCTAGAGACGATTGATCTAGACAAAATTCGCTTTAAAGGATATGCTTTTCAAATAGAGATGAAGTTTACAACTTTCAAATCTGGATTTCGAATTGCTGAGGTTCCTGTTATCTTCATAAACAGAGAGTTAGGCACATCTAAAATGAATGGTTCCATCTTTGGTGAAGCAGTATTGGGAGTGATACAATTAAAAGTAAATAGTTGGTTTCGTCAATTTCCACAAAAAAAATAGAATGGAAAGAGTTTGGATAAAAAACGCATACATTGTCAACGAAGGCAAATGTATTCAAGGGTCTGTCGTTATAGAAGGAGATAAAATAGCAGAGATATGGGTAGGCAATGAACAACCAGTAACAGAGTGCTCTGAAGTGATTGACGCAAAGGGAAGTTATTTAATACCTGGTGTTATAGATAATCACGTCCACTTTCGCGACCCAGGATTAACCCACAAAGGTGATATCACAACAGAGAGTTATGCGGCTGTAGCCGGTGGAGTTACTAGTTATATGGATATGCCCAATACCCATCCACAAACCACTACGCTTGAAGCATTGGAAGAGAAACACAAAGAGGCAGCTAAGAAAAGCATAGCCAACTACTCTTTCTACTTTGGAGCAACTAATGGGAACGCTGATTTGCTAAGTAAATTAGACAAACGTAAAGTCTGTGGAATCAAACTCTTTATGGGCTCAAGCACTGGAAATATGTTGGTAGACCGTAAGGAAGTTCTACGTAAACTTTTTAAGGAGGCGCCCATGCTTATTGCAGCACACTGCGAAGACCAAGCAATTGTACTAAACAATACCAAACGCTTTAAAGAACTATACGGAGAGGATCCCGAAGTAAAACATCATCCTGAGATTCGCAGCACAGAGGCCTGCGTAAGCTCATCAACGCTCGCCATTGAATTGGCCAGAGAGAGCCAAGCTAAGCTACACTTGCTACATGTGAGTACAGCCCAAGAATTAGACTTATTTGAAGATAAACCACTTAAAGAGAAAAGAATTACAGCAGAGGCATGTGTGGCACACCTCTTCTTCTGTAACGAAGATTATGAAAGGTTAGGTACAAAAATAAAGTGTAATCCTGCCATCAAAAACAAAACGGATCAAGAAGCCTTGCAAAAAGCACTAAATAGCAATCGTATTGATGTAATTGGAACAGACCATGCTCCCCACCTACTTAGCGAGAAAGAGGGAGGAGCACTAAAGGCTGTTTCGGGTATGCCCATGATTCAATTCTCACTTGTCACTATGATGGAATTAGTACACAACAAGACACTTACAATAGAGCAGTTGGTACAAAAAATGTGTCATGCGCCAGCAGAACTCTTTCAGATAAAAGAAAGAGGATACATCCGTCCAGGATATAAGGCCGATTTGGTTTTAGTAAACCCCAATCAAACATGGGAACTAACGCCAGAAACCGTTATGAGCAAATGTCAATGGAGCCCATTAGAGGGGTATACGTTTCGATCAAGGGTTGAAAAAACATTTGTCAATGGAAAGTTAGCCTATAGTGATGGAGTGGTAAATGCGCAGTGTCGCGGTGAAGCTTTAACTTTTGAACGATGATTTTTCACTACCAACTTTCTGAAGTAACAGACTACATCAACTGGATTTACTTCTTTCACGCATGGGGATTTCAGCCTCGATTTGCAACCATCGCCTCACTACAAGATGAATGTGATGCTTGCAAGGCACAATGGCTCGCCCATTTTGAAACACAAGAACGTGCTAAAGCAGCCGAAGCAATGCAACTGTTCAAGGAGGCACAACGAATGCTCAGACTACTAGCTGATAGATACCAAACCCATGCAGTCGTACAGTTGGTAGAGGCCAATAGCGTAGGTAATGATTTAGTAGCTGGTGGAGTAACCATCCCCCTACTCCGTCAGCAAGCAACCAAAGCAAACTCCAATGACCCCTATCTCTGCCTTAGTGACTTTATTCGGCCACTTAGCTCAGGTATTAAGGATCAAATAGGTCTGTTTGCAACAACAGTAGATGCCGAAATAGAGAAACTATACAGTGAGGATGCCTACAAACATATGCTTGTACAAACATTAGCCGACCGATTAGCTGAAGCTACAGCAGAGAAGGTACATGAAGAGGTACGCAAGGTTACTTGGGGATATGCTCCAGAAGAGTCGCTAACCATGAAAGAGCTGCTTATTGAGTCCTATCAAGGTATTCGCCCCGCTGTCGGTTATCCTTCACTACCCGACCAATCTATTATTTTCACATTCAATGAAGTGATTAGGATGGAAGAGATTGGAATTGAACTTACTGAAAACGGTATGATGAAGCCCCACGCTTCAGTCTGCGGTATGATGATAGCACACCCTGCAGCCCATTACTTCTCAGTTGGAAAGATTGGTGAAGACCAATTAGAGATTTATGCAAAAAAAAGAAAAAAAACAGTCGACGAAATAAAAAAATACATCATTGGTAATCTGTAAACGAATCAAGAAGTTATGAAAGTTTTCTATCTATTCTATCAAGTTTTTATTGCAGGACCTATTCTAGTCCTTATTACACTATTAGCTGCACTTGTTACAACCATTGGTTCATGGGTAGGAAGTGCTCATTTTTGGGGATACTACCCTGGTAAAATTTGGGCACAACTCTTTTGTTATATACTATTGTTACCTGTGAAAGTAATAAGAAATGCCAATGTATCATCGAAAGAGTCTTACGTGTTTGTAGCTAATCACCAAGGATCATTCGACATCTTTCTAATCTATGGATTCTTAGGTCGAAATTTTAAGTGGATGATGAAAAAGGGAATAGCTAGAATACCTTTTGTCGGAAGAGCCTGCGAAGCAGCTGGACACATATTCGTAGATAAGTCAGGGCCAAAGAAGGTATTAGAGACACAAGAACGAGCACGCCTCATTTTGCAAAAGGGAACCTCACTAGTTGTATTCCCAGAGGGAGCTAGAAGCTTCACAGGGCATATGGGAGTTTTCAAGAAAGGTGCTTTTCAATTAGCGGACAAATTACAACTCCCTGTCGTACCACTCACAATCATAGGCTCTTTTAATATATTGCCACGCACGGGGAAAAAAGTATCATGGCATCCATTAACCCTAATTATACACCCTCCCATTTATCCACAAAGTCAGGGAAACGAAAACATAAAAAGAACATTGGAAGAGGCTTATCAAACAATAGAAAAGTCCTTACCTGCTGAATATCAAGGCGTGAGTGAAAACCCCAATCAATAATCCACAGAGAAGGTAGAAAATTCATTCGATTGCTCTTCAAAATCTGCTTGATGCTCTCTTGCATAACTACGAGCCCTCTTTACATAAGATTTTATTTGTGGATGTTCCCTAAAACTAGTGGGAGCTTCATTCAATATCTGACTTAAGAATCGGGTCAATACAGGTTTTTCATATCCATCACAAATCATTAAAAACAGACTTGGACCTAATAAATTTGTATAGTTATCCTGAATAAAATGCTTGTTTAAAGCAGTTCTTTCTTGCATAATATAATACCGTACTTGGTTCACTTCCATGTCAATAATGGTCTGAGATTCCCTCTCTAGAATCATTCTACTCTCTTTTTGTTTCAACTCATGCAATTCGTCCTCAATAGCGGTTCGTTTCTCTATGTAAGCATAGAGAATATCATTTAAAGGGGTTCCGCTTACAGAAAATTTTACATTATCTATCGAAAGAACGATGTTTCCTTTCTCCAGTACGATTGGCATTATGTTATGACTATCCATATAAAGTGAAGCAAGAACTGTCGAGTCCACTTTTCCTCCCATCGAAAAAGAGCCGTGAATAACCTCTGCAGAATCTATTTTTACCATTTCATCACCTACAGGAACTTTTAAAAAAAGCATCTGCCCATCAAGCAATGAAATAGAAGAAGAACCTTCTATTCTATAGTGGTTCTTGCAAGAAGAGAAAAGGGACAAAGAAAGAAATAAAATAAAGAGCTGATTCCATTTCATACGTACCATATATGCTGATTTACAAGCTACAAAATTAATATTTTCAATTTAGCAAAAGAAAGAAATCACTGTTTATTTAAAATTAAGTAATGAATAAAAAACAATCTGATACGTTGAAGTTGCCTATCTCCATTCTAGAATTAGCAAATCGTACCCTGCTCATTTATGGAAAACAGAATACATCTATTAGCCACTCCTTATAGTAGAGCCAACCTCATCAACCCCAAAATGCAATCATCACTTAGGGGTAGCTAGGTAGTAGCAGTTGATAGAGTTATTAAAAAACAAACTCATTTATATCAATACAGAGCCCAGTCTGAGCCAAACAACCTCCTCTTTTTTTGATTAAGAACTCCCTAAAATGATATTTTTTATGTAATTTTGTACTACATTTTAAAGATAACTATTTAAAAAAGAAGAATATGAAAAAGATGAAACTTATTTGGCTCCTACTTTTATGTGCAGTATTTATGCCCGCAAAAGCAGACGAAGGGATGTGGTTGCTGCAACTCATGCAAGAACAACACCTAGCTGATCGAATGAAAGCTTTGGGTTTGAAACTAGATGCGGAAGATTTATATAGCCCAAACAAAATTTCACTAAAAGATGCTGTAGGTATCTTTGGGAATGGTTGTACAGGAGAAATCATCTCTAAAGATGGATTGATTCTCACCAATCACCACTGTGGATATGGTGCTATTCAACAACATAGTTCAGTAGAGCATGATTACCTGACCAATGGATTTTGGGCAAAGAACAGAAGTGAAGAGCTAGCAACCCCTGGATTAAGATTCCGTTTTGTAGAACGAATCGTAGATGTAACAGAGGCTGTAAATGCTAAAGTAAAAGCAGGTGAGATAAAGGAAGAGGAGTCATTTGGTCAACCGTTCTTGAACGAATTTGCCAAAGAGGAGCTTGCAAAAAGTGATTTGAATGGAAAAAAAGGTATCTCTACACAAGCACTTCCCTTCTATGCAGGCAACAAGTTTTACCTATTCTACATTAAGACTTACACAGATGTACGCATGGTAGCTGCACCTCCATCATCTATCGGAAAGTTTGGTGGGGAAACTGACAATTGGATGTGGCCTAGACATACAGGTGATTTCTCTATCTTTCGTATTTATGGCAATGAAGAGGGTGAGCCTGCAGAATATGCAACAAATAATGTTCCCGTAAAGGTTAAAAGACACCTTACCATTTCACTAAAAGGATTTCAAGAGAATGACTATGCAATGGTTCTCGGTTTTCCAGGAAGTACAACCCGCTACCTAACAGCAAGCGAAGTAAAGCAACGGATGTACGCTACCAATGAGCCACGAATCAAAGTGCGTGAAACTCGCCAAGAGGTACTTAAAAAAGAAATGGCTGCTAGCGATAAGGTACGTATCCAATATGCAAGCAAATATGCACAAAGTAGCAACTACTGGAAAAACTCAATTGGCATGAACAAAGCCATTATTGAGAATAAAGTGCTTGAGGAAAAAGCTGAACAAGAGCGTAATTTCGCCACCTTTGCAAAACAGGTAAATAATAGCGAATATGAAACAGTAGTAGCAAAAATAGATGAGGCTGTTGCCATTAAAAATCCAATATTATACAATGTGACCTGTTTTAGCGAAGTATTCGTTGGAGGTATTGAATTTGGAGCACCCCATGCCATACTTGATAGCCTAAAGGGTGCTATCCTACAAAAGGATAAAGAAGCGATTGCAAAGTATAGCAAGCAATTAGAAACAGCATACAACAATATTCACAACAAAGATTACAACCATGAAGTCGATTGCAAAGTGGCAAAAGCATTGATTCCGTTGTATAAAACAATGGTATCACCCGAAGTACTTCCTTCGTTGTATCAAACCATTGACAGCCAATTCAAAGGCGATGTAAATGCATATGTAGATGCCCTTTACAACCGTTCAATATTTGCCAATGAAACGAATCTGAAAAAATTCTTACAAAAGCCAACTGTAAAAGCAATTGAAAACGATTTATCCTACAATTACGCTTCAAGTAAATATAAGCTACGCAAAGAGCTAGTAGAGAAATATTCAAAAGTTGGAGAAGGAACAGAGCTACTAGAGAAAATTTATGTCAGAGGATTGTGTGAGATGTATAGCCCCGAGCCTAAATCACCCGATGCTAATTTCACGATACGTTTGACTTACGGTACGGTTAAACCCTACAATCCCAAAGATGGTGTACACTTTAAATACTACACCACACTAAAAGGAATCATGGAAAAGGAAGATCCAACTAATCCTGAATTTGTAGTACCTGCTAAATTAAAAGAGTTATACGAAGCCAAAGATTATGGACGCTATGCATCTGAAGAGGGTGAAATCATCACTTGCTTCTTAACTACGCACGACATCACAGGAGGAAACTCAGGTTCACCTGTAATAAATGCAAATGGCGAACTAATTGGTTGTGCTTTTGATGGTAACTGGGAGTCATTAAGCGGAGATATCAGTTTTGACAACAACTTACAACGCTGTATTTCAGTAGACATACGATACGTTTTATTTGTTGTAGATAAGCTAGGTGGATGCGGCCACTTAATTGACGAAATGACCTTCGCAGAATAAACAAAAAACGCAAACCTTTATTGACTATGAAAAAGACACTCTTACTATCCATATTAGGATTCACTACCCTCCAAGGCTATGCCGAAGAGGGGATGTGGATGCTAACAGACCTAAAGAAGCAAAATGCAGCTGTGATGTATGAGTTGGGACTGGACATCTCGATGAACGAGATATACAGTTCTGACAGCATCACGCTCAAAGATGCCGTGGTTCACTTCGGAGGTGGCTGTACAGGAGAGGTCATCTCGTCGCAGGGACTTATCCTTACCAATCACCACTGTGGATATAAATATATCCAACAACACAGCTCGGTAACCAACGACTATCTTACAGATGGTTTTTGGGCTATGAATAAAGAGGAGGAGCTCCCTTGTAAAGGGTTAACCATCACCTATATTGACCGAATATTAGATGTGACGGATTATGTGCAGGCAGAGTTAAAAAAAGATGAAGATCCTGAAGGGACCAACTACCTCTCGCCTAACTACTTGACGAAGATAGCCAAGCGATTTGCAACAAAAGAGCAAATAGATATAACCCCCTTCACTGAGTTAGAGCTAAAACCTTTCTACGGTGCCAATCGTTATTACCTCTTCATAAAAACGGTTTATAAAGATATCCGTATGGTGGGAGCACCCCCCTCTTCCATTGGAAAGTTTGGTGCAGATACAGACAATGGCTCACCCGATAAACCCTGGGGACTACGCATATATTTTCGTTAGCCTAAATAGGAAGAACTTCACATCAATTACTCCTCTTAAGCTTGCCCTAAAAGCTTTGATTTTAGCATTAAATGATTCTGCAAATGCATTGG
>JBOFMR010000044.1:0-1857 GCA_051658485.1 Phocaeicola sp. | reverse complement strand
GTCGTGGTTTCCTGACCAACGAAGCAATTCTTATTGGAGTAGAGACACGCACCTCATCACCCGTTCGCATTGTACGCGATCCTGAAACATTGCAACACATCACCATCAAAGGGTTGTTCCCTTGCGGTGAGGGAGCTGGATATGCCGGTGGTATTGTGTCGGCAGCCATTGACGGAGAGCGCTGTGCCGATGCCGTTTTAAACTATTTGAAAGCAGAGTAAACGTCAGCAGAGTCATTGGGTGGAGTATCTATCAATAGGTATATACCACCTAACGACTCAAAGCATTTGCAAAAACAGAACCTTTATAGCTGCACTCTTTTTCATCTAATCGTATAAAACAAAAGCGACAAGAAAAACTCTTTACACAAATCGATGAAAAACAGTTGTAAAAATAGGCTATCATACAATCTATTGCAAGGCAACGACAACCAGCAAGAACTATCCTTATCCATTTTACTAACAACTATTTACCTGAAAACAGACACCTCTTTGGGGCATAATTAAAGAGTAAAAACGGATAAATTCCTTCTGAATGTTTACTAGGAGCTCCCACACAGGAGGCTCCTCTAGTAAACATCTAAAAGGACTATTTTCTAAAAACGGTATCTCCTAAAAGCATCCATTCGCAAGAAAGAGCCCATAACCAACCCTATAAACTATGCATCACGCTGCACCCGAAATTGCCATTATAGAGCCAAACCGACTTACTTGTCTAGGGCTTCAATCTTTGTTAGAGGAGTTAATACCAACTGCTACCATCCGTTGTTTCCCCTCATTTGATGCCTTTATAGCAGATACCCCCGATATGTATGCCCACTACTTTACCTCGGCACAAATCTATTTTGAGCATACACCCTTCTTTCTTCCTCGCAAGCCCAAAACCATTGTACTCGTAGGAGGAGAGAATCAGCCTCAACTATCGGGAGTACCTGTCCTGAATTGTTATCAAGAGGAGCAGCAATTGGTAAAGACCATTCTAGGATTGCGCAGCCAAGGACACCCACACAAAGGAGAAAAACCGATGGAGTATCTCTCACAGATGGGCCATCAGAAAGCAGATAAACTATCCTCACGAGAATCAGAAGTCTTGGTATTACTAACCAAAGGTATGATAAACAAAGAGATAGCTGAAAAGTTAAACATCAGCCTCACCACCGTCATTACCCACCGAAAAAACATTACCGAGAAATTAGGCATTAAATCGGTTTCGGGTTTAACCATCTATGCCATTATGAATGGATATGTAGAAGCGGACCAAGTTTAAGAACGCGAGGAACAGGGATCTATTGTTTTTCTGCTGGGCGGGATCTGAGATAAGAGTGAATAGAACCGATCCTCTTTTGTACCAATCAATAAAGAATGACATAATCCAAAGAAGTCACTTGAGATTTTCAGAGAAGGAAAAATCCTCATTTATTAGGATTGTAAAACAGAGTGATTAGCTATTACTTTGTACCCTGATAACAACTAGACTAAATGGATATGAAAAGAACCCTACTTATGGCTTGTGCCTTTGTAGTAACTGCAACTGCTTGGAGTGAGAACAATACTACCCTACCCAAAGATACCACACAGGTTCTAGACCTGGAAGAGATTACCGTAATAGCCTCACCTAGAGAGATTGGGAAATTACGTCAATCTCCTAATGCGGTATCGCTCATCTCACAAAAACAGATGCAGGCAAATCAAATCAATTCACTTAAAAATATCAGTGCGCTTGTCCCTAACTTCTATATGCCCGACTATGGGTCAAGACTAACTTCGGCCATCTACATTCGAGGCATCGGGTCACGCATGAATACCCCTGCTGTGGGAATGTATGTAGACAATGTACCCTATGTAGATAAATCGGCTT
>JBOFMR010000043.1:0-2181 GCA_051658485.1 Phocaeicola sp. | reverse complement strand
TCTAGCTTTTCCATTACACTACTCTATATTTGACTCCTCTATTGTTACAAGGGAAGCAAACCTTACTTATTGAAGAAACGTCTACCGAAACGGCTTGAATAGCTGTGTTTAGTTGGTGCATCAATCCGCTTTTTCTGCCTTGACTATCTCCGTCTAGTTCGTAGAGAAGTTCAGTTTTAGAGTACGCTGCATTTTGCTGATTGCGATTAATATTCGCGTTTGGATTATAAGCCATCTCTCGAATCATATCAACCGCTACCTGAAGCCCTATGATGTTTTGAAATGTTCTCTTCTGTTCAACGATTATATCGGTAATGTCGCACTCTAATGTCACTTGAAGATTAATACCATAGTTCGTGTTGTAGGTGTATAAATTCTGTTGAATGTCCCACATCTCGATATTCCTAAGCGAAAAGTCATCGTTGTAATCATCGTTGAAGTCGCCACCTCCATATTCACTTATTCGAAATGGGTGAACCTCTAGGTATTGGCTCCAAATGTTGTAAGCTGATGTTTCCTCTAGATTGCATCCGTAACAAGGTCGCTTACTCCAGTCTTTATCGTGTGAGATAGCTTTATCTGTGCCTAATTGTGATTGTTCATATACTAGGTACCAACTACCGCCTGCATCGTTGTTAATACTTGAATAAGGCAAATAAACATCGTCTACATCAAACCATTCCATACCACCATTCTTAATTCTTTGAAATGTCATTGTCTTGATTGGTGATGATTGGCTAGAGTGCATAAGATAAAGCGTGATACTCGTTTGCCCCGTGAACTGTAAGCCTATCTTGTCAATCTTTAGCGTTACCCCTTTGGCTCGTATTGGCACAATCTCAAAGCCTACTAAATTACTATTGTTCTCGATCGTGTTGGTTATTCTGCCCGTTCCGTTGAAAAGTGCTTTACTCTCTAGAATATTATTGGCTGTTTTGGCCACCATATTATTGCCCCAAAAAGTACTTATAGCTTTTAGAATACTTCCTTTGGTTTTCTCGTCTAGCCACTCGGAGAATGAATCAAACCTTTCCCAAGCTGTTGGGTTGTATTCAGGGTTTGTGTTTATGTTATTCGATACTGCTCGGTAATTCTTTGTGTTGTAGGTTACTCTATCACCTATTCGATATTGTGCCTTATCTGTCCAAGTATTGTATTCTATCCTCTTAAAGTCGGGTGCAATTGACTTCAAATTATCAAGCGTAAGTAATGGGTGCACGTCTTGAAAATATCTACCCGTATCTGACTTCGTTAGGCTGTCTGAAATAGTAAACTCTTGTGTATCGTAATGTTGTCGCCATCCCCATAGGTTGGAAAGCTCGGCTTTTAAATCTGTTGCTCTGTACATATTGATTTAATTAAAAAAAGGGAAGGAGCAACTGACTCCCTCCCCTTTAAAGATACATATTAAAATACTAAGGTGCTACTTTTGTGATCACCGGATTAGCTGCTGTGTTAGTAACAACTACTGGTGCACCTACCGAACCTTTTTGGATTGCTACTTGCATAATTGGGCTAGCAATCGCAGTGGGGTCGCTGTTGTAAGGTGTGATAATCGCAATATCAACCGCAAAGCCGTAGTGCTCTTTTCTTGCTCTGGTCATATCTGCTGTTGCAGCTCCAGCAATTGCACTGAAATCGCCTTTACTTTCATAGTAGTACGTTCCAATTGGGAAGTTCAACATTGGCAATGTATCAATCCCCCATTCTGTGCCGTCTGCCATTTTAGTGCCTAAAAGTGCTTCTCTCTCGAATCTAGTCAATAGACCAAGTGAACCCTCTTGCACCGCATAGAATCCAGCATAATCTGCTGAATCATTAGGAATACGAGTAGAGAAGTGAAGTACTTTATCTGAATACTCTAGGGTTTTGTTTTCGCTGTTGTATAAATCCTTTTGAGCTAGCTTTCTAACAAGTGACTCAACTCCAGCGTTACCGCAGATGTGAATCTGACCGAAATGGTCATTCGCAGCCATCATAGGGTTGATGTCGCCAATGATGTTATCTGCCATAAGGAATGGTGCTTTCACCACGTTACCCGCTTGAGAGTACATCAATAGGTCGTTAAACACTTGTGTTTTGTTTGCTGACAAAGCAGAAACGCAAGCACTATCTAGTGTTTCGCCGAACTTGTATAAATACTTGTTGAACTTTTTCTCAAAATCCTTTTGGATTGAGATT
>JBOFMR010000042.1:0-1438 GCA_051658485.1 Phocaeicola sp. | reverse complement strand
ATTCTCTGAAATCCATCACATCCATGAAATCATGGAAATCCACGACATCCTTTAAAACAGTGAAATCCTTGAGATGGAAAACAAGTACATCTCAAGGATTTATTGTATATCACAATACGGAGTTTGCCGAGGGCTTACTTCTTTACTTAGTAAACTCTACTTGAAAGTTTTAAGAATTAGAACTTCTATACCGGTTGCTACCAAAAATAGATATAAAAAAGTAAATGATTGTGTAGTATTTGAAATCAAATGCTTAAATTTGTAAAAGAAATAAAGGTATTGAGAACATGGGCCAAAAAAGATGCAAATGATCTTATAACAAAACACACATTATAGAACACTTTTGCTTGATAAAATATGAGAATTATTAAAAATATGAGACTGAATTTATTGCTATTATTCGTAGCAATAACAGTATCTAACTGTAAAACAGAGAGTAATAGCGATCCAAATATACTTCCAAATGGATGTTTACTATCGTATAGTAAAACGGGTACAATGAGTGCTAGTGAAATAAAGAGTACTTTTTCCGAGATTTTTCCGAAAGTAGATACAACAGAAATGATAAACGATATAGATTATTATAAAATAACCTATAAATCAATTCGTCAAGGAAAAAGTACTGTTCTGAGTGGATTGGTATTAGTACCTAATCATGGCACAGTTGAACTTAAGCAGGTACAATATCATCACGGTACTTTATCACCCATCCCAACTGGTACTCATTACGGAGAAGATCCTACAGATGCTCCCTCACTCTTTGATTATGCAAAGCCAATAATAGAAGAGGATCAGTATGAAGTGCGTGCTTTTGGGCTAAGCTTCGCTTCGAGTGGATACTTCGTTTCGATGCCTGATTATTCTGGCTACGGAGAAAGTTCGGATAAGATACACCCATACATTTGCACACCAACTCTTGCACATGAGAGTTATGAGATGATATTGGCAGCTAGAGAGCTAGCAGAAAAGCTAGGAGTTAGTTTGAGTAGCGATATATCACTCTGTGGATGGTCTGAGGGAGCTGCAACCTCACTTTACACACAAAAAATAATAGAGGAGAAAAAGGTTTTTACAGTAAAAGTAAATAGTTGTTTAGCTGGCCCTTACGTCCCATATAACTACATTAACTACGTTAAATTAATTCCAGAGGATGAAGTCAATGCAACTTCCTTTATGCTAGGATGGGCTATACTAGCACACTGTTTTGATCAAGATATCCCGCTTGATAATTTTTTTAATTCCACTATAACTGATTTTGAATCGTTTATTGAAGTCTGTAAAGAACCAACGCTGGTTAATTGCAAAAAACGCTCCATATCCAGCCAGCCAAAACGGGCATATCCAGCCACTTTTGAGGTTGGTTGCTGCCACTGCAGCGGTTTAATGTTACAAAGTTATTTTTTTTCTCCGACGTGATTCTCCTTTTAGGTCAAAACGT
>JBOFMR010000041.1:0-7898 GCA_051658485.1 Phocaeicola sp. | reverse complement strand
AGTTGGTTTGCCAGATTCCCAAGTTATATCGGGCGTACCTTGGTAACCATACACATAAAAATCTTTAAACGTCTCTGCAGTAGTAGAGGCAGCTCTTGACTTACCTGCATAGGCACTAAAGTTTACTAAAGTAGGATCTACAAATCCTGATTGGTTGTGACCAATTACATCGTGTTTGGTACAGCTGCTGGCAGCTAATGCCAAAGCAACAACGGGAAGAAGAAATTTTTTACTCATTAATTAATTTTTGTCGTATTAATAAAATAGAAACGAAAGATGGACTTACTCTTATGAGTATATATTAAGTAAATCAAAGCTACCTTTCGTTTTAGACTGTCTATTCACACACGCTTGTGAAATAGGAAGTGCAAAAGTAACCTATCTTTCCGTAAAAAAAAAAGAACATTATCGCTTGTTGGATATTTAAAGAAATATTAAATATTTTTTATTAAACAATTATAATACTATTTTACTACCTTTCCATTACACCTCTCTCCTTCTTTTTAAAACAACAAGACAGAAATTTTCCAGTATTCAATAAACCAACCCCTTAGACACTACTCTATAATCACCCTATGGATACATAGTATTCCCGACCCACTAATCAAACGATTTTTGTATTTTCCGAATGAACGACACAAAAAAAGCTACCGCTGCTATAAACCAAGCAGCGGTAGCCTCTTAAAAAATCGTGTAGAGCTATCACAAAGTGATAATAGAGCTCTTATAGAGCAATGGTGCTATTTCCAATTAAAAGGTACAGCACCCTCATTACTCGCATTCGCACTACCAAAACAAGATGAGCTATTTGGTGCAATAAGATAGTCGTAATACCACAACATAGGGAAAGTACTCTCCTCTAGAGACTGTAAACTAGAGCCAACTAAAAAAAACGCATTGTGAAAATTGACTTGCTTATTCACTGACATAAAGCGAGTTTCAAGCTCTTCTAATTCTCCTATTTCATTGCAAAAAACATGACGATTTACTTTCGCTGTTTTACAATCATAAAACAGAGAACCAAAATCTGTTGCTAACTTATTATGATGAAAAAGTCCCTTTGGTATTTCGACTAAATTCCAACATTCATGAAATGCACTATTAAAAGTTGTCACCATTACATTATTCCGAAAGAGATCTCCTGATATTGTTTTTAAAGAGTGACATTTAGAAAACAGATATGAAAAGTCTTCTACACTCACGTTGTTTTTAAATAAATCTGCTGGAGCAACTCTTATTCCAGATCCTTTAAATAATTGCTTGAAGGATCTCACATCTTCATTTGACTTAAACAAGCCTACTGGAACTGTTTCTAAAGATAGACAATCCGTAAATGTCCCAATAAATGAATATGCTAATATATTATTCTTAAATAGATCTTCTGGAACTCTTTTTAAAGAGGAACAACCCATAAATGCCCCATCAAAAATGGTTACTGATGCATTGTATTTAAGTAAATCTCCAGGTATATATTCTAATCCAGAGCAAAACCTAAATGCACGAGCAAAAGAGTTTTCCTCAATTTTGAGCAGTGGAGTATGTATGGATTTTAGCATTTTAGCACTCAAAAATTCCGATTCCATTTTTGGAATTTGCGCTTTCTTAAAATCTTTCTCCGAGCTTGTAATGGTAATGAAATATTTTCCTTCTGCTAAGTAAGTATGCTTTAATCCATTACTTAAAGAGGTAGTTGGACCAAAATTTTCAACAGCGGATCCATCTCCCCAGTCAACGGTAAGTGTGTAAGCACCCGTTACACCGGTAGAGACAAAAGGAAGGCAATATTCCATCCCACTTATAGCATTTGCTGCAACAGCCAAGATCATCTTAGGCTCTTCAGGCATCGGCGCTGGCGGTGGTGGTGTTATATCAATAGATTCCTCTGAATACCAATCAATAAATTCAACTCCAACATGAATCAGATTCTTCTCAAAAATGGGGATACCATCATTGTCATAACCTCCATTTCCTTCGCCGAAGTCGACAATGAAGTTTAGAGCCTTATTTATGCCAAAATCAATCGCTGCGGGAAGATAGGCTGTCATTTGGCCTTCAACATCACTGCCGCTACCCACAATCCAACTACCGTCATCCGTATCTTGCAGCGAATAGACCATTTTTATGTAGCTGTTTTTACTGTTTTCTGAAAAGAGATTCTCCTTGGGAGAAGAGACATCAACTGCGGTACGCGTTTGTGGAATAACCAAACAAGAACCATCTTTCGCTGTAATAGAAACTGCTGTCGTGCTAGTGATACCTGCTTGTGCATCATTACTTAAGATAATACCAAACTCACTGTTTGTCGCCGAATCATCACTCCAAGACCCTCTTTCTGTAACTCCCATAGGATAAGCAAAGATACCCTCACTAGCCAAGTTATGTAGAGAGATCGAGCTGATAAAGAGCTTTTGATTGGGTTGAACTTTGGCGGAAAATCTAAACTTTGTCAAAGCGTGCATAAAATCTAGAGCTACCTTCTTATGGGAGCCAGACTCTTCCGTAGTAATCTCAGCACTCTCTGCGTAAAGCAAATCGACCTGTTGAGATACCTCCTCATTGGCTCTAAAATGAAGGGCAGGTGTATCACTCTTTGCATAGATAGCACCTCCAACTGGTGAGAAGGCAAAAAACTGCACGTGCGTATTTTCAGCAGGCCACGGAGTAGAAGAGGCCGTTACCCATCTCCCATCACTCCTTTTGGTTACCGTTTCATTCACCATCAAAGAGCTAGGAGAGTCGGCATCCCAAACCAAGGGCATATCTAACTCACTTACACCTTGGTAACCATAGGTGCAAAATTCATTAAAGCTATCTGCTGTAGTAGTTGCACCCTTTACTGCAATTACAGAGGCACTAAAGTTCACTAAAGTGGGATCAACCACTCCCAAATGGTTGTTTCCTAGCACATCATGCTTGGTGCACCCACTGGCAACTAATAGCCAAGCAACAACGGGAAGAAGAATTTTCTTTATCATAAATAAACATGTCATGTTGACGAAATCGAGATGAAATTAGAAACAACTCTCCTTCATACAACTTGTGTTATAACCTCAAAATAATCTATTTTATATAAGCAAACAGCTAATTTATCTCTTCTAGCTACTCAGAACGGTCAAGGAGATAAGAGTGCTGCTATAGCCAAGCAGTACTCTTATCTTTTCATTCGTGTAGAGCAATTATAAATCGACAAAAAACTACAATAGAACCCCTACAGAGAGCGTGTTATTACTTCCAACACTCCCTTGCTTCAGCTGCATTGCTCGCCTTTGTAGCTTCAAAACAGCGCGTATGAAATGGGGTTGATTTGTAGGTATACCCCCACAAAGCAGGAAGAATGCTGGCATTTTCATCTGCTTCACCCAAATAGGCACCAAATCTCGCAAATGCAGCACCAAAATTAGCCGTTTCCATTAATGAATCGAATCGTGTAGATCCCTCTGTTGCTTCGTCACAAAAAATATTGGACTGAGCTTTCGCTCTCGTACAATCATGAAACACCGAACGGAAGTTATATGCCGCTTTATTATATCTAAACAAACCTGCTGGAACTATTTTTAAGTTTTCACAAGAAAAGAATAATTCACTAAAATCAGTTGCTTTTATATTGTGTTTAAATAGATCTGCAGGAATCTCTTTCAATGCTTTACAGTATTTAAAGGTAGTGCTAAAGTTCACTGCGTCTACATTGTGTTCAAATAGACCCACTGGGATATCGGTTAGCATCGTACAAGATAAAAATAACCCACTAAAGTTCGTTGCTAGTCTATTGCAACTAAATAAATCAGCTGGAACCGTTTTTAATTGGTGGCAATTAGCGAATAATTCACTAAAATTCCTAGCTATTCCATTGTGCTTAAATAGCCCTGATGGAACATCGTCTAGTGTCTCACACCCGCTAAATGCTTTACTAAAATTAGTTGCTGCTAGATTGTTTTTAAATAAATCAGTTGGAATAGTTTTCAGTTTATCACACCCTCTAAACACCCCACTAAAGTCAGTTGCGCCTATATTGTGTTTAAATAAATCTACCGGAATCTCTGCAATATTTAGACACCCTGCAAACACATCAATAAACTTCTTTATTCCTACATTGTATTTAAATAAGTCCTCTGGAATAGCTTCCAGAGAGGAACAATACTTAAACACAGAATCAACATTATTTGCCTCTAGATTGTATTTAAATAAATCAGCTGGAATAGCACTCAGCAATTTACAGTCAACAAACAATCCCCTGAAATCAGTAGCCTTTTTATTGTATTTAAACAAATCAGCTGAAACCGTTTTCAAAGAGCTAGGACCTGCAAATGCCCCATTAAAATCAGTGGATGCAGAATGGAGCAGTGGAGAATCTATAGATCTAAGCAGTTTAGCATAACTTTTATCTGACTTAAAACCAGGTACTTGTGCTTTTTCAATATTACGCTCAGAGCTCATAATAGCAATGGAGTAATTTCCCGTCTTTGAATAGGTATGCTTTAGTCCATCGGCTAAAGAGGTACCTGGGCCAAAAACATCAACAGCGGATCCATCTCCCCAGTCAACGGTAAGCGTATAATCACCAGTTTCACCGGTAAAGACAAAAGGAAGGCGATAGGTCATACCATCATAATTGTTTGGATAAACAGTCAATTTCATGACTGCATCTTTAAATAGTGGCGGTGGTACTACATCGACTGATACCTCATCGTTCCAATCAACAAATTCGGTTTCAACCTTTATCATGTTCTGGTCAGGAATAATGTCCGTACCATCATCATGGTAACCTCCATTTCCTGTACCAAAATCGATAATAAAGTTAATTGCATTATTCATAGCAAAATAAACATCCACTGGAATGTAGGCTGTAATTTGATCACTCTTCTCACTACTTTTACCCACAAGCCAAATTTCATTTGCTATGTTTTGCAGCGAGTAGACCACTTTGATGTAACTATTTGTTTTGTTTCCTGTAAATAGCTCGGCTTTCGGAAAGGAGGCATCAACCGCCCTGCGAGTTTGTGGAATAACCAAAGTGGCACCGTCGGTCGCTGTAACAGATACCGAATCTGTATTGGTTATACCGATCTGTGTATTTTCACTAAGTAACACACCATACGCCTTGTTCTTTGTTGGACTACCACTCCAACTACCTTTTTGTTTAGATTTTGTTGTATAAGCAAAGCGACCCTCACTACC
This sequence comes from Phocaeicola sp., assembly GCA_051658485.1. Taxonomy (GTDB): domain Bacteria; phylum Bacteroidota; class Bacteroidia; order Bacteroidales; family Bacteroidaceae; genus Phocaeicola. Next base: position 2,723 of record JBOFMR010000041.1, on the reverse strand, counting down.
TAAATTATGCAGAGAGAGTTCACTGATGAACAACTTTTGATTCTGCTGAACTCTAGCAGAAAATCTAACTTTCGTCAAAGCATGGGTGAAAGCTAGAGGTACCATCTTATGACTACCCGAAACAGCCGTCTTGATCTCTTCAGACTCTGCACAAAGCAAATCAAACTGTTCGGTTACATCTGTATTGGCTGTAAAAGAGAGAGCAGGTTTATTGCCACTTTCGCTATTCTTGATGTATGTAGCACTTCCTACTGGTGAAAAGGCAAAAAACTGCACGTGCGTGTTTTTATCAGGCCAAAGAACAAAAGATTCGGTTTTCCATACACCTCCATTGTCTTTGATTACTGTTTCACTATCCATCAAAAGCAGAGGAGAGCTGGTATCCCAATTCAAGGGCTCGTCTGAGGCATTTATACCTTGGTAACCATAAACACAAAATTCGCTGAAGTTATTTGCTGTTGTAGTTACACTTTTTTGACTATCCAATCGTGGGTCAAAGTTTACATAAATTGGATCAGCAACCTCTACGTGGCTGTGACCTAGTACATCATGTTTGGTACAGCCACTAGCTGCTAACACCAAAGCAATAACAAGAAGAAAAATCTTTTTATTCATTCAATAAAAATTGTCGTGTTGATAAATAAATCAAGAGAAAGGCTCTTTTGAGTCTATACCCAAGCAAGTGGTCCTAATTTCGTTTGTACCAAGTAAAGCATTACCTCCTTACTTTAACCTGCTTTTTTATGCAACTCACATTACAATTCACAAAGATAATATATTTTTATAAAAGCAAGTGAATTAAAAACTGCAAACCCCTGTTTTTCAATTATTTTTTTTGTTTTTTTTTACAACCTAATAAACGGTTAGCACCCTCCTCTAAAGAGAGAAGAGGAAAAAGGAAAATAAAACAGAGAGAGAGCACTGCTTAGTTATTAGCAGCGCTCTCTCTTATCATTTGCATAGAGCGACTATAAAGTTATATAAAAGCTACTATGGGGCAAGTTCTGCTTTGAAAGGAGTTCCCCAACTTCCATTAGCAGGTACATCTAAATAGTTACCCATTTTAGCATTATCAAAACATTCAGCAGAGGCTACCCCTTCTTCATCAGAGTAACTATAGCTCCACAAAGCTGGGAAAATATTTACTTTAATCTCTTCCTCACTCAAGTCTCTACCAACTTGAGAAAAAGCAGATCGAAAGTCAACCTCTTCTGTCAATGAATTAAACCGTTTGCCCTTCTCTGTACTTTCATCACAAAAAATATTGGGGTCAACTTTCGCTTTATAACAATTCATAAAGGCACTATTAAAATTATTTGCAACTCGATTGTCGTGAAACAATCCAGCTGGAATGTTTTGTAAAGAGTGACAATCCGCAAATACTCTACTAAAGTTCACCACTTGTTTATTGTTTTTAAATAAATCTGCAGGAATCGTTTTCATGTTAGAACAACGCTCAAACACCCTTGAAAAATCAGTCAACCCAGTCTTGAGCAGTGGCGTATCTATTGATTTTAGCATTCCATTTTGATACGCATTCATTTGAGGTATCTGTGCTTTATTCAAGCTTAGTTCCGAACTCGTAATGGCAATGCGATAGTCATCTATCACTGCATAGGTATGCTTGATCCCTCCTGTCAAAGATTCCCCGGGCTTAATCACAGAAACATTTCCATCCCCCCAGTCAACGATAAGCGTATAAGTTCCTGTTGTACCTGAATGGACAAAAGGAAGAGTAAATGTTTGATTTTCAACATTTGTCATAATGGTAAACATCATTTTTGGCTTTTCAGGCAATGGCGGAAATACAATGTCAATTGACTCCTCCAAATCCCAATCTGTGAATGAAACATTCACATCAACCATGCCCTCTTCAGCAATAATAGGCTCACCATCATTGTCATAACCCCCATTTCCTACGCCGAAGTCAATCCTAAAGTTAAGAGCTTTATTTATCTCAAAAGCAATAGCTTGTGGAATGTAAGCTGTGACTTGATTTTCAACTTCGCTACCTGTGCCCACAATCCATTTTTCATCCGTCGTGCTTTGTAACGAATAGACTACCTTGATATAGCCATCTTCGCTGTTTCCTGAAAAGAGATTTGTTTCTGGATAAGAGGCATCGAGGGCCTTACGAGTTTGTGGAATAGCCAAAACAGCTCCATTATCTGCTGTAACATCGACCCCTGTTGTACTGATAATACCCTCCTTCGCGTTATCACGTAGTCCAATACTAAATTCCCTATTTTTAGTTTTATCATCACTCCAACTAGCACCTCCTACAGCTCCTGTTGCATAAGCGAAGTTACCCTCACTAGACAGATTGTGTAGAGAGATCGAACTGATATAGAGCTTTTGGTTGGGCTGAACCTTGGCAGAAAATCTAAATTTAGTCAAGGCGTGCGTAAAATCTAGAGCTACCTTTTTATGAGTACCCGAAGCAGCTGTAGTTACCTCTGCACTCTCTGCATAAAGCAAATCGACCTGTTGGGCTACATCCGCATTGGTTGTAAAATGAAGGGCAGGTGTATCACTCTTTACATAGGTAGCACTTTCAGCTGGCGAAAAGGCAAAGAACTGCGCATGCGTATCTTCAGCAGGCCAAGGAGTAGAAGAGGCTGTTGTCCATACTCCATCACTCCCCTTGGTTACAGTTTCATTTGTCATCAAAGAGGTAGGAGAATCGGCACTCCAAACCAAAGGGGTATCTACACCACTTTCAC
>JBOFMR010000040.1:0-1507 GCA_051658485.1 Phocaeicola sp. | reverse complement strand
ATTATCTTGCCAAAAAACTTCTTCATCATTCGTTCAAATTAAAATTGAAAGTAAATAAATGTAGCTGGTTCACCCCCTATAAATAGGGTGACGAAGAGAGCTACGGCTGTATAAACTGTATAACGCAAAGGTAGCGATTTTATCCCATCTATCTGCAAGGGATGTTGCTTGCTGCGTTGAATCCACTCTGTCGCTACAAACAGAGCCAACAAGGGGTAGAGAATGGTATCTATACCTATTACTCCCTCTGGGTAGGAGAAGGCAGAACGATTGAACATGCTACTTATGTAATGAATGGCCTCTGTAAGGGTGGTGGCTCTGAATAGGATCCATCCCAAGACAGCCAATAGAAAGGTGCTTCCCATCTGTATAGACTCTTTTAGGGAGGGGAGTCGCTTTCCTTCGGCTACGGTATCGGTATTTTTGCGATTCCTTTTTAATAGGAGTAGGGGTAGAAAAAGAAGACCGTGGTAGGCACCCCAAGCGATAAAGGTCCAGTTGGCTCCGTGCCAAAGCCCCGATACGGTAAAAATAATCAGGGTGTTGCGCAATGCTTGCCATTTCCCTCCTCTGCTACCTCCTAGTGGGATGTATAGGTAATCTCTAAACCAGGTGCTGAGTGAGATGTGCCAACGTCTCCAAAACTCGGCTATGTCACGACTAAAGTAGGGTACGTTGAAGTTGCGCATCAGGTTGATGCCAAAAAGACGAGCGGTACCGATGGCTATGTCGGAGTAACCCGAGAAATCACCATAGATTTGGAAGGTGAAGAGGATGGCTCCAATCCATAGGGTACTGGCTGGGAGGGTCTCAAAGTTGTCGAATACGTAGTTTGCTTTTAGCGCACAGGTATCGGCGATTACCACTTTCTTGAAGAAGCCCCACAAGATCTGTCTGCACCCATCTACTGCCTGAGCATAGTTGAATTGGCGACTTTTGTAGAACTGCGGCAGTAGGTTGGTGGCTCTTTCGATAGGTCCTGCTACTAGCTGCGGAAAGAAGGAGACAAAGGCAAAGAAAGCTATCACATCTTTGGTTGGCTCTATCTTTTGTCGATATACATCTATGGAGTAGCTCAATGCTTGAAAGGTGTAGAACGATATGCCTACGGGGAGTATAATTTGGAGTGTGGAGAGGTGTAGCTCTAGACCAAATGATCCGAAGGCTGTGAGGAAACTCTCTACAAAGAAGTTGTAATATTTGAAGTAACCCAATATCCCCAAGTTTAAAAGGATGTTGGCTACGGATATTGTTTTGGAGATGTTGTATTTCTGATTGCTGTTTCTATATTTTTCTATAAGAAGGCCACTGCTGTAACTACACAGGGTGGTAAAGGCTATTAATAAGAGGAACTTCCAATCCCACCATCCATAGAACAAGTAAGAGACGAGTACGATGAATAGGTTTTGTAATTTTAAATTCTTCTGAAAAATAAACCAATAGCCTAGAAATACCAAAGGTAGAAAAAGGGCAAATTCAAATGAGTTAAATAGCATGTAGTCTTTTT
>JBOFMR010000039.1:0-3367 GCA_051658485.1 Phocaeicola sp. | reverse complement strand
TGGTTGTTCTTTGGTTACCGTTACGTTTGACTTGTCTACTAACCCCAAATCTCTAGCTATGATGTTGGCATTAAATACCCCAACCGAAGCACCTGAAAACTTTTGGTCATACATTATTTTGGTGATAGCGCGTATGATGGGAACAAATTCTTCATATCTGCCCTCTCTGTTTGACTGATAATCTTTCAAAGTACTGATATACCCTTTCTCAAACAAATAAGATTCTAGCCCCTCCCAAGTGTAAGGTCGCATAATCTTAAGTTTGACTATCTCGCCTGCCATTTCTCCGCCCTTTATGAAATCTTCTTTATGGTAAGGATTTTCGTCTACTCTCTTGAAGTACTCGCACGCTAGTTTGAATAGTTGAGCTGCGTTTTTGAATATTTTCGGTCTGCCTACTTTTTTCTCTCGCTCCTCTACTTTATTTGCTAGGTCATCCCAATAGTTCTTGCTTTTTTTAAGTGTGATGTCTGTTTTCATAATTGTAAGCGGATCGCACCGATTTGGCACGATCCTTTTTTGTTTATCTTGTTGTTATGTCTATTGTGTACATTGGGTTGTTGTAAGTTGATTCTGCATAAAACCCGTTTGTTTTGTCTGATTTTACTTGAATCATTATACTTTCCCCTTTCTTTAGTTCAAAAGTTGCCGAAGCTGATAGCTTAATAGGTGTTGTTTGTTTAGGTGGTATCCACGCTGCCGATTCACTTCCTACTATTTCGGTTTCGCTTTTGTCTGTTCCTATTTTTACCAATTTAATCAAGGCTGAACTTTCGGTTTGGTTGTCGCTGAAACAATATACCGTGTAGTTCGCTCTTATGTAGTTTATATCTGCTTTGGCTTCTATGTTTCCATAGGTGCCGTCATAAATCTTATTATTGAATAGGTTTCCATCTCCTTGAACATCTGATAGTGCTATGTGTCGCCACGTGTCGTTTACGGTTGCTCTTAGGTTGTTTCCTTTTGAGTGGGCTATTAATTCAGAATGATACTTAGACTCGGTCGTGTTTTGGTTAATCACTATTCGATTCATAAATAGGATTCTGTCAACTGATGGTGTGATGTCTAGCTCTATATCTTTTAGGCTGATTAGTTGAGGGCTTTCGCTTGTTGCTGGATAAGATACTATTGCTAAGGCTTGCGCTTTAGGTAGTGTCCACGTTGCTTCTTTTGAGTGCTCGTCTAATTGTGGCTCCTCTGAAATATAAAGACTTGTTACTTCTGTCCAATCTGGTGTAAATACGGGAACTGAATTGTCGTATCTAACTACTTGTGGTGGTGGTGGTGTGTTAAAACTTCCATCGTATCTCATTAGTGAAATTTTGAAGGCTCCAATTTTGTTTGTTAGAGTTACTTTTAGATTTACATTTGCGTTTTCTAGTTGAATAGCGTCGAATGGTGTAATCAATTGTGTTACGTTCCATATTGGGAAGTCTACTCCGTTGTCTGAAATTATCATTGAACCTCCTGATATCTCCATATTGACTTTGCTAACTGCACTAAAATAGGTGTTGTTGCCCATTGATGGGAAGCCTTTTACTTCTGCTTTTGCCATATTTTGGGTGTTGAATTGAGCAAAGTTAAAGAAGTTCTCGCCATAGTATCTAGTTAAATACCTTATTGGTACTCCAGTGAACTCGGTAAACTCTTGCATAGCTAAGCCTGATGTTTCGTACTTTGAAGTTGATTGAAGCATTAAACAAGTGTCTGAACCTACCGTTACGATTTCTTCGCTTGGGAAGTCTAGGAATACTCTCATATGTACTTCTTTTGCTTCTTTCGCCATAAAAGCTCCTATGTAGTACATTGGTTTGATTGCTTCTCCTGCGTTTACCGTTTGCACCGATTCGATTGGTTTGCCTGAAACATCTGCTAGTACGTTGTTGTCTAGGTCTACTAGTTGAATGTGGACTGAGCCTTTTTGTGAAACTGAATTTGCATCGAATAACGTGGGTTTGAATTGCATACCTACTATGAACATTGTTCCTCCGCTTTGGTTTGGGTCGTCTGTTGGGTCAATGTCTTGTACTATGATTGACTTTTTAACGTCATCCTTGTAAACGAACTCCCCGCCTTTTATGTGGGTGTTGCCAAAATATAATCTACTGTTAGGAAAGGAAGAGTTTAAAGTGTATTCTGTTCCTAAACTTAACATTATCCCCTCGTTGTGAGCAGGAAGGCTTGGTGGAAGAACTAGAATAGCAGATGTCCCTGAATTTCTCAATTCTAAGCCCATTGTTTCAAGCGTTTTCGCTGTGAACTTGTTTCCGTCTGTGCCTACCATCTCTAACTTATCGGGGAAGGTAAGAACTAGATTTTTACTTATTGGGTCCTGAACTGCGTCTACTCCGCCCTCTAGGTCTATGTCTAAAATGTTTGCAAAGCTATCGTTTCCTTTGTTGAATCCTATACCATAGTTGTGAGATTGAGCTGTGGGTAAAAACTCGTAACCGTTTTGGCTTGGAATGAAATATCCTGATAAACCGTTTTCTGTTATTTCGATATTTTGTGGCGATCCGTTTATAAACTCGCCTTTTGCGGGTTTGATTGTTAATTTGGTGTTGGTTACTCCGTCACTGTTTAGCTTTGAAATTAGCACCTTTATTCCATCTTTGTAGCTTGGCAAAGGTTGTATTATCTCTTGACCTGATGATGTGAATTGAAGCGTTAAATAAACGTATTCGCTGCCAAAAGATTTAATGTTAGCTGCTTCTTGCTGCTCTTGGTAATCAAGTGAGCTTCTTACTTCTTTCTCATCTAGGTCTACTCTTTTTGATAGGTCTTTTATAACCATTGAGTTTTGAATGGCAAGGTTGAAAGCGTCAGGATTTACGTTTGAGAAGTCTTTGTTTATCTTTGTTACACCGAATACTCCGCTTTGGTGAGCTAGTTCTGCCATCTCTGGTGCGTTAGCTAGAGCCGTTGAGAATGCTTGTGCATCCATCTTATTGTAGCCTAACGATTTTAATTTGGCTTCGATGTTTACGTCTGATAGGTCTTTAGCTATGATATCTCTAACGAACTGTTCAGTAATTCCAGCTGGTTCAATCATTCCTTGACCGCTATCTGAACAAACGATTTGAGTAAGCATAATTGGAATATACTTAATTCCTTGGTCGTTTTGAAGGCTTGTGTTTTTGCTTACAATCTCGATGCTTGTTTGCTTTGTGTCCTTGATGATTCTTACTCCGTTGTCAAAGTCTTTGTCTTGAAGTGTGAGTGTTGTATCTACGTTTACTTTACCTACTCCCAAGGGGTGGTTTTTCTCCGTGATAAGAAGAATACTGTTGCGCATCTTGCAGTTAGAGTATACTCCGTTTTTTGCAGAAAATACAATTGCATTCTGTCCCGTAGTGTAGAGTTTAAT
>JBOFMR010000038.1:0-1518 GCA_051658485.1 Phocaeicola sp. | reverse complement strand
CATCATAATGGCTGTTTGAGCCATATTTGAGCCAATCATACCCGCTGCACCTACAATGGTTAGTTTTTCGTTTGTCACAAAGTTCATAATCGTAAATATTTAGTTTATATATCAAATAACGTTTTTGCCTTCCTATAATTCTAGGAAGCGCAACAAAGTTATATTTTAAAAGCATTGGTTGCTTATCACTTCTTTTTATGTACAATAATGAAAAGTTATCACCTTTTCTTTAGGATGAGAGATGAAATATCTCTTTTTTTTCTGATATCTCTATGAATGAGGAGTGAAAGTTGTTTGCTGTCCTCTTGGTTCTAGTGTTGTATAATCGCGCTATAAATCGTATGATTAAATAAGGGGTGTGTCTGATGTTTTTTTCAATGGATATTTAATGGGGTATTAGTGTTTCCTTATCTTAAAAAAAGCGCTCTAATGAAGAATGCTAATAGGATCAATAGCATTTGATTTTCAATGATACGGATTATAAAAGGTAGGTGAACCTAATTAATTGATACCATCAGAATTTAAATATTCAATCGTGGATATTCTCACACGGTAAATTGAAAATTCACTTGATATAAATTGGTTCAAGTAAAATTCTAGGTTTATTGGGATTGATGCTTTAGCCCTTGCGGCTAGGGTGTTCCCCTTGCGAAGAGAGTAGGCTGAACATATTTTATCAGAAATTATTGCTGTCCGATAAAACTTAATGCCTTTAGAAAATCAAGTGATTTTCCTATAATAGAATCTATTGGAGAGCAAATAAGCTTCAATTTAGGTCTATTCTGTTGAGTTTCTTGCAAAATCATTAGCCAATGAAAAAGACAAGCCCCTTTTTAAGAAATCTTAGCAACTTATTGATTATCAGATAATATAATGACTTGTGCCATTTTTTACCGGACAGCAATAATCAGAAATAGCAAAACGGCCTATTGTTTTACTTGAGCCCTGATTTTTATCCTCTCTTTTTTACCGTCTCACCTAGGTGAGACGGTAAACTTGTCTAGTTATTAAATCCTTTTTAATAGCTTATTTTCTTTTTATGTAAGCAAGAATAGCCAATATCTAGTCGTGTGTTACAGAAAATTCTCATTGTATCTCTCTGAATAAAGTTTTATCCTTTTTTTAGACAAGATGAACAATAGGTGAAGCTATGGTGAAGTTTATTTCCCCCTTCCTTCACCGTAACTTGCTAATAGACAGGTGGTGTGAAGATTTGAAGCTATTTTTATTCTTTTGTTTTTAGTGGAGTGGGTGGGGGGCTTCTCTTTCTGGTAATTCATTTTTTCTTTTTTATCTATTTCAATGTTGGATCTATTTTTATATTGTTGTCCGATAAAACTTATTTTTATTACAATAGTACGGATCGACTACTATTAAAAGGTAGTTGAGTCCCTTTTTTATTACTGTCCGATAAAACTTAATGCCTTTAGAAAATCACTTGATTTTCCTATATATAGAATCTATTGGAGAGTAAATAAGCTTCAATTTAGGTCTATTCCGTTGAGTTTCTTACAAAAT
>JBOFMR010000037.1:0-15036 GCA_051658485.1 Phocaeicola sp. | reverse complement strand
AAGGGTTCCACCTCTTCCCATTCCGAACAGAGAAGTTAAGCCTTGTCACGCCGATGGTACTGCAGATTGTGGGAGAGTAGGTAGCCGCCGTTTTTAGAGAAGTCCTCTGGTTCTAACAAGAACTGGGGGATTTTTTTTGTGTTTATAGTGAATCCTTTTCAACCTATTCGATTGCAGACTTGAAAGAGTCTGGCGGATGAGCCTGAAATATAATCGTTATTATTGCATCTTGTTACTTTATGAATTATCTTTGTCTATACTTAAAATCTGAAGAATGATATTATCCCCACGTAGAATTTGGAATTGGTGTCTAAGATTTCGTTACCGTTGCGGGTATGGAGTTCACTCTCCATCTGATTTCTTTTTAGTCACTTCAGTAATTTATGAGAACGATCCTTATTATGCTTATGATACTTTAAGTGCAAAGGAGTTCGCTATCTTTCTTCCTCATTATCGACCCAAAGTGAATAGATTACTCTTCCGATTAGTAAACTATTATCAGCCTAATACGTTGATTGAGGTAGGTGTGGGGGATGGATCCTCTATTTCATATATGCGTGCAGCTAATTTAAAGATGTGCTCTACGGCTCTAAAGGGTCGAGAGTTGCAGATGATGGTTGGACGACTTCAAAAGACTTTAGAGGAATACAAAACGGTATCCTTCCTTCATATAGGGCATACTCCTTATTACAAAGAGGCTTTTGAGCAAGCTTTGCCTTATGTAGATAGCCACTCTCTTTTCATTGTAGGTGGTATTTATAAGTCGAAAGAAAAAAGAGCATGGTGGAGGCAAATAAAGGAAGATGATAGAGTCGGAATAACATTTGACTTGTATGATGTGGGGCTTCTCTTTTTTGATAAGAAGCGATATAAACAGCACTATAAAATAAACTTTTTATAACGATTATCACAATGGCTAAAATCTATACAAAAACAGGTGATAAAGGAACCACTTCTTTAGTGGGGGGAGCAAGGGTATCTAAGCTCCACGTTAGATTGGAAGCATACGGGACTATTGATGAGTTAAACTCTAACTTGGGACTTTTGTTGACCTATCTTACGGAGGTGAGTGATAGAGAGATGTTGTTGCATATTCAGCATAGGCTTTTTACGATTGGAGCCTATTTGGCTACCGATCCGACACAAACAGAACTTCGGATAGAAGCACAGGTAGATGAGGAAGATATTGTAGCAATGGAGAGTAGCATCGATGGAATGGTTGGTTTACTTCCAGAACTTCGTGCATTTATACTTCCTGGTGGAGGAAGGGGAGCTGCTGTTTGTCACTTATGCCGTACGGTGTGTAGAAGAGCAGAGCGAGCTATCTTATATGTGCAGAAAGATTCTGAAGTTGACGAGCTTGTTATTGCTTATGTCAACCGTTTGTCTGACTATCTATTTGTTTTGGCACGAAAAATCAATTTCTTGGAGAAAGTACCCGAAATTTGTTGGAATAAAAGTTGCAAATAAGCGTTTTTATTATACTTTTGCGCTAACAAATGAGATTGATAAAATAAAGTTTTTTTTAAAAAGTAATATAAAATAGTTATGTATTGGACGTTAGAATTGGCCTCAAAATTAGAAGATGCACCATGGCCTGCCTCAAAGGATGAGTTGATTGATTATGCAATGCGTTCGGGTGCGCCTTTGGAAGTAATTGAAAATCTACAAGAGATGGAAGACGAAGGTGAGGTTTATGAAAGTATAGAAGATATTTGGCCTGACTATCCTAGTAAGGAAGATTTCTTCTTCAATGAAGAGGAATATTAGATTTTTAAGTAGCCGATAAACGTTGTTCTCTCTTTTATTAGTGAGTATGATCGTTATTGGAATTACTTAATAGAATGTGAGAGGATGGCAGTTGTCATCCTTTTTTTTTAGATGGCTATAGTAATAAGGAGATGGACTTTGCTATTGGGCTGTTATTTGAATTGGTGAGAAATGAATCTATTTTCGACAAACTATAAAATGTAAATATATGAAAAGGTTAGTAGTTTTATTCTTTTTCGTTGCTTGTCTAGGAGCTCTATTGCCACTGCATGCACAGTTTGCTTTTGGTGTAAAAGGGGGAATGACTCTATCGTCTCTTCGCTTTTCATCGGAAACTTTTAGTTCCCATAATAGGAATGGCTGGTTTGTTGGACCTATGGCGGAGTTTACAATTCCTGTACTTGGCTTGGGTATAGAAGCTGCAGGGCTTTATACGCAGAATAAGCTTGATGCTAATTCAGAGTCGGTAACAATGAAAACAATTGAGGTTCCTGTCAACTTAAAATGGACTTTAGGATTGGGAAAGATGTTAGGTATTTATTTAGCAGCAGGTCCTCAGTTTGGTTTTAATTTAGGTAATAATACTGACTTCTGGCAGCTGAAGAAGAACAACACCTCATTCAATGTAGGGGCTGGTTTGAAACTTATTCGCCATTTGCAATTGGGAGCGACTTATAATTTCGCACTTTCGAATGTGGCGGAAATAAGGGATGGAGAGCATACTATTAGTGTGAAGCAGAATGGCTGGCAAATTTCAGCGGCTTATACCTTTTAATAGAGAATCCATTTAAATAACCGAATTGGTGCAACAGTGATTGTTGACGACCTATATGGATGTGGCAATATTTTAGGGTAGTGAATGAAAACGCTATTTCATAAAATGCATCAAACAAAAAAGGAGGTACCCTGAAAAGGAATGCCTCCTTTTTTTGTAATTTTGTAGCATGAAGAGATATGTCGATGTCATAGTGCCCCTTCCTTTAGCCAATTATTATACCTATTCGCTTCCTGCTGAAATGGAGGGGATGGTGCAGGTTGGGTCGAGGGTGATTGTTCCTTTTGGCCAAAAAAAGTTTTATACCGCTATCGTGGCGCATGTGCATTATGCCAAGCCCGATGGGTATGAAACGAAAGAGGTACAAGAGCTACTTGACGCTAATCCTGTATTACTTCCTATACAACTCTCTTTTTGGGAGTGGCTGGCGGAGTACTATTTGTGTACGGTCGGGGATGTTTATAAGGCGGCTATGCCATCGGGTATGAAATTGGAAAGTGAGACGATTATCAGGCTCAATGAGGAGTTTGAGTCCGATGTGCCGTTGTTGCCCAAAGAGCAGCTTCTTATAGAGTTGCTTCTAAGTGATAAGGAGCAGTGCATTACTCAATTGCAACGAAATAGTTCACAGAAAAATATTATGCCCACCATTCAGTCCCTATTAGCTAGAGGGGTTATTGGATTGAAAGAGGAGTTAAAGCGGAGCTATAAGCCTAAGATGGAGAGTCGAGTGAAGTTTGCTAATGATCAGATTACTGAGAAGCAGCTGAATATCTATTTTTCGACTCTTTCAAAAGCTCCCAAGCAGTTGGATATATTGATGAAGTATGTGGAGCTTTCAGGGTGGTTCTTGCCGGGCGAGCAAATAAAAGAGGTCTCAAAGAAGGCATTGCTGGAACAATCGGGCCATAAGTCGACCTCTTTGAATGGATTGATTGAGAAGGGCATTTTTACTCTTTATAATTTTGAAGTAGGAAGACTTGATGCGCACTACTCCACAGCGCAAGAGTTACATCCGTTGCATGATTCACAGAAAAAGGCATTAGAGGAGATTCAACAGAGTTTTGGAGAGAAGAACGTCTGTTTGCTGCATGGAGTGACAGGTAGCGGGAAAACGGAGGTATATATTCATCTGATTGAACAGGCTATGAAAGAGGGGAAGCAAGTTCTTTATCTTTTGCCTGAAATAGCATTGACTACGCAGATAACGGAGCGATTGCGCCGTGTCTTTGGAAATCGGTTAGGGGTTTACCACTCCAAGTTTCCCGATGCTGAGCGTGTGGAAATCTGGCAGAAACAGTTGTCGGAAGGGGGGTATGATTTGATTTTGGGTGTGCGTTCTTCCATCTTTCTCCCTTTTAGTCGATTGGGGTTGGTGATCGTTGACGAAGAGCATGAGAGTAGTTATAAGCAACAGGATCCTGCACCTCGTTATCATGCTCGTAACAGTGCGATTGTGCTTGCTTCGAAGTTCGGTGCTAAAGTGTTATTGGGAACTGCTACGCCGAGTATTGAAAGTTACTACAACGCTCGTGAGGGGAAATATGGGTTGGTGGAGTTGAAAGAACGATTCCGAGAGATGGAACTACCACATATCGAGCGAATAGATGTGAAACGTTTGTTGCATCAAAAGCGGATGAAGGAGCCATTCTCGCCCTATCTGATTGAGCAAATGCGTGGGGCTTTGGATCGTAAAGAGCAGATTATCCTCTTTCAAAATCGCAGGGGTTTTGCTCCTATGATAGAGTGTCAAATGTGTAGTTGGGTGCCTAAGTGTAAAAATTGTGATGTAAGTCTCACTTTTCACCGAGGTATCTCTCAATTGACTTGTCACTATTGTGGCTATACTTATCAGCTTCCTCGAGTTTGTCCTGCTTGTGGTGGGGTACATTTGCAACACAAGGGTTTTGGTACCGAGCGTATTGAAGAGGATATTAAGATTCTATTTCCTGAGGTAAAGACAGGACGTATGGATTTGGATACAACTCGTACACGTACTGCTTACGAACGAATTATTGCCGATTTTGAGGCGGGAAGAACTCAGATTTTAATAGGTACTCAAATGGTATCGAAAGGGTTAGATTTTGATCACGTAAGTGTAGTAGGTATTCTAAATGCAGATGCTCTTTTGAATTATCCCGATTTTCGTAGTCATGAACGGGCTTTTCAATTAATGGCACAGGTGGCCGGTAGGGCAGGAAGAAAGCACAAGCGTGGATTGGTGGTTTTACAGACGAAGTCGCCTGATTTGCCTCTTATAGAACAAGTTATGGCGCACAATTACGAACAGCTTTATGCTGATCAATTGGCAGAAAGATCTCTTTTTCGCTATCCTCCCTTTTACCGTTTGATATATGTTTATTTGAAGCATCGCAAAGAGCAGCTCTTGGACGAGGCGGCAGATGTGATGGCTAATTGTTTGCGGGGTGGTCTTGGTGAGAGGGTATTGGGACCAGATAAGCCTGTCGTAGGTAGGATTCAGTCGCTTTTTATCAAGAAAATGGTGATAAAAGTAGAGCAAGGGGCTTCTATGGCGAAGGTCTCTGAATATTTGAGAGAGGTGCAGCGTAGTGTAATATCGGATGAGCGATTTCGTTCGCTGTTGGTCTATTATGATGTTGACCCTCAGTAGTTACATTGACTATTTAGTAGCATTGCTGCCTGGGGGGGAATGAGCTATTGTATCATCTGATAATTAATAGCTTACTGAGACTTCTTAAAGAGGATTCCTCTTTTTGTTAGCTAATCATTTTGCAAGCTTAAATTGAAACTTATTTGCTCTCTAATAGCTCCTGTTATAGGAAAATCGAGCGATTTTCTAAAGGCATTAAGTTTTATCGGAGAGTAATGATTTAGAAGTATGATTTTAAAAAATAATTGAAATGGAGAAAATACTATTTGTCTGTTTGGGAAACATTTGTCGTTCTCCATCAGCCCACGAGGTGATGAATCATTTGGTTGAGTCTCGGGGGGTATCCCATTGTATCGAGATTGATTCGGCAGGGACAGCAGCTTATCATGCGGGGGAGCTGCCTGATGCTAGAATGCGTCTGCATGCTGCTCGGAGAGGATATAATCTTACGCATCGCTCTCGCCCTGTGAGGATGGATGATTTTTACTATTTCGATCGAATCATTGCTATGGATGACCGAAATGTAGAAGATTTGAAGCAGTTGGCACCTGATGTCGATTCACTTCGAAAGATTGTGCGCCTAACAGATTATTGTTCTACTCATACCATAGACCATGTTCCAGATCCCTATTATGGTGGAGAACAGGGCTTTGAACAGGTATTGGATATTTTAGAAGATGGATGCGAGGGGTTGTTAGCGGATCTTTTATCAAAGAGGGCCAATTAACGTTTGCTGTTTTTGACCCTCTTTGCTCTATTTCTCGCAGGGCTATTTCTTTAGTTCAGGATAGCTCACCCGCGTGTGGTACATCGTTCTGAGCTTCTCTTTAAAAAGTCGCTTAACTTGATCGATGTCTTTAAATGTGATGGGGCACTCTTTGAAGTAGCCATCTGCCACTTGTCCTTCTATGATTTTATCAACCAATCCATTGATGCTCTCTTCTGTATATTCGGTGAGACTTCTTGAAGCGGCCTCTACCGAGTCTGCCATTGCTAAAACAGCCTGTTCCTTGGTGAAAGGATTGGGGCCAGGATAGGTAAAATCGGTGGGGTCTACTACCTCACCAGGGTGCTCATTCTGATAGGAGATGTAGAAATATTTGGTTTTTCCTGCGCCGTGGTGCGTGGTAATAAACTCCTTAATCACTTTAGGGAGGTTGTGCTTTTCTGCCAATTTAACTCCATCGGTAATGTGGCTTATAACCACTTGTGCACTTTGTTTGTAATTAAGGCTTTGATGTGGATTTACGCCTGCTTGATTTTCTGTAAAAAAGGCAGGATTTACCGTTTTACCTATATCGTGATACAAGGCACCAGTTCGTGCTAATTGTCCATTTGCTCCAATTTTATTGGCGGCATCTGCGGCTAGATTAGATACTTGCAAGGAGTGTTGGAAAGTACCTGGAGCAACCTCTGACATTCTACGTAGCAGGGGGGTATTGATATTAGAAAGCTCTATAAGTGTTACGTTTGAAGTAAATCCAAACATTTTTTCTAGCACAAAGAGGAGTGGATAGGTGAAAAGTAATAAGACTCCATTGAGGATGATGTAAAGATACATACGTGTTTCGAGTTGTGTTAACTCTGTCTCTTCAATTAAGTCTAAACCCAAATAGAGCAGTGCGTAACTAAGTGAAACAAGTAGTGCTGTTCGAAAGAGTTGTGAGCGCTGTGAAAGTTCTCGTAAACTAAAGATAGCAACCATACCTGCTACTATTTGGAGTAGAATAAACTCGTATGGGTAGTGAAGTGACATGGAACAGATCAGTATCACGATGGTATGTGCCGTTAAGGCAGTTCTAGAGTCCAAAAAGATGTGCATGATAATGGGAATCATGGCAAATGGAATCACGTAAATACTAGTGAAGTTGGATGAAACAATCAATGAACTTAGCAGTGAGGAGAGCACAATGAGTGCAAAGAGTAGGATAATAGACCCTTTTTGTTGGTAGTACTCTTTGCGAAATAGTTCTAGATAAATCATAAAACAGAGTATGAGGATACCGACGAATAAGACCCTTCCAGCCATTGTCATACGCTTCTCTTCAATGGATTCATCTCGTTTTTCCCACTCTTTACGGAGGGATTCCAATATTTGATAGGTATGTTCTGTTACAATTTCTCCTCGGTCAATAATTCTTTGCCCATTAATAACGAATCCACTTGCCCAAGAGATATTAGAGAGTAGCTCTTCTTTGGCACTTTTTGATTTCTCGGGGTCATAAATCATATTGGGTACTAGGTACTCATTTAAATCGCATTGTTGTAATACGTAGGGAGAAAAATGGAGTGTGTCTGCATGGAGCAGCTTTTCGTATGCTTCGCGTATGCTTAGCACTTGATTGGTACCATAGCTGTGGGCGATGTTACGTTCAACGATCAGTATGGACTCAAGACTATCCGTTTCTAGCATCGTTAAATCACTACTAGAGATAATCCCTTGGTTATACAACTGGTTTATTGTTTGCTCTATATGATTTAGATAGCTTGTATTGGGCAGAATTTTGCGGAGTTTAGTAGAATAATCTTTGCGCAGTTTTTCGACATTTTGCCTTTCAATATCTTTGTCGATGTAAAAATAGGGTTGAAAAAGCTTTAGAATGCTATCTTGCTCTTTGGATACTTCTACTTCATTTTTATAGATAGGGAAGTTAAAGGAGGCTTGTAGCAACCCATATTTCCACGGCTTATTATTCTCAAAATGGTAGTTGAACTTGCCGTCTTGGGGTAAAAAGTAGACAATGGTGGCTACGCTTATAAGAAAAAGAAGCAATTTGCTTGCTAGATTTTTACTAAAAAAGGGATTCTTCTTTTTGAAACTGCTCATGTTTTTTGAATTTTGCGTGCAAAATACAAAAAATGACGGGGAAATGCGTTACTTTTGTTTTCTATTTTTTGGAGTAAAGTTGTTGATAAGAGGAAGAGTAAAAATAGAACAAGCAGATACAGAGTTGTTTAAGGTCGGTGTGGTAGACTCTTTTGAGAGATTCAATGCTACCCCAATTAAAGCAAAATAAGTCAATCTGTTTTTTTAGCTATCGCATAAAAGTTAAGAATATAATAGAAGAATCATGTCAGAAAGAAAAGTAAGAGTTCGTTTTGCTCCAAGTCCTACAGGAGCTTTACACATCGGTGGAGTGCGTACTGCCTTGTACAACTACCTATTTGCACGTCAACATGGGGGAGAATTTATTTTCCGTATTGAAGATACAGATTCAAATCGTTTTGTACCAGGAGCTGAAGAGTATATCATTGACTCTTTTGCATGGTTGGGTATTACGTTTGATGAGGGAGTTAGCTACGGTGGTAAATACGGTCCTTATCGTCAGTCAGAGCGTAGAGCGATCTATAAGCAATATGTGGATCAATTATTAGAGGCTGGTAAGGCTTACATCGCTTTTGATACACCTGAAGAGCTAGAGGCAAAACGCGGTGAAATAGCCAATTTTCAATATGATGCTTCGACTCGTATGGGTATGCGCAACTCGTTGGTGCTTTCGAAAGAGGAGGTAGAGAAGCTTATAGCAGAGGGGCAACAATATGTGGTTCGTTTCAAAATAGAGCCAAATGAAGAGGTGCATGTTCAAGATATTATTCGCAAAGAGGTGATTGTAAATTCATCTGTATTGGATGATAAAGTTTTGTACAAATCGGCTGATGAATTGCCTACTTATCACTTGGCAAATATCGTAGATGATCATTTAATGGAGATTTCTCACGTTATTCGTGGTGAAGAGTGGTTGCCATCCGCTCCTTTGCATGTGTTGCTATATCGTGCATTTGGTTGGGAGGATAGTATGCCTACTTTTGCTCACCTTCCGTTGTTATTAAAACCCGATGGAAATGGTAAATTGAGTAAACGTGATGGAGACCGATTGGGCTTTCCTGTTTTTCCATTGGAGTGGAAGGATCCTAAGAGCGGTGAAATCTCTTCAGGTTACCGCGAAGCAGGTTACTTGCCTGAGGCAGTGATTAATTTTCTAGCATTGTTGGGCTGGAATCCAGGAAATAATCAAGAGATTATGAGTATGGAAGAGTTGGTTGAGCTTTTTGACCTTACTCATTGCAGTAAATCGGGTGCTAAATTCGATTACGAAAAGGGAAAATGGTTTAACCACGAATATATAATGAAGCGTTCGAATGCAGAATTGGCTGCTCTTTGTGCTCCTATAGTAGCTGCCAATGGGGTTGACGCTAGCTTAGAGCAGGTGGAGGCAGTTGTGGCACTAACGAAAGAGCGTATTCATATTCTACCTGAGTTTTGGGGGCATGCTAACTTTTTCTTTGTGGCACCTACTAGCTATGACGAGAAGAGTGCTAAGAAGCGTTGGAAGGCAGATTCGGCTGCTTGCATGACTGAATTGGCTCAATTACTCGATGGATTGGAGGATTTTAGCTCGGCGAATCAAGAGGTGGTTGTGAAGGGTTGGATTGCTGATCAAGGTTATCATTTGGGTAATGTGATGAATGCATTCCGTTTGGCCATTGTAGGGGAGTCGAAAGGTCCACACATGTTCGATATTACCGCTATCTTAGGGAAAGAAGAGAGTGTAAGCCGCTTGCACAAAGCGGTGGAGCTATTGGGGTAATTGAATCATCATTTCATAGGGTAGTCACTCTGCTTATCGACCGGTAGCAGGGTGGACTACCTCAGATTATTAGATGAATACTCTTATGGTGCAACTTATTTGGGAAGTACGCCGTTCTTTCTGTAAAGTGATTGCTAACTCTTTTTTATATAAAGCTAACCTCTTCATTCGAGGTTGGAGGGTAATCCGAATAGGGGGCTTAAAATCAGCGAGCATCAATTGTTTGTGTTCATTTAGAAACTGTTTTTGAATTTTCCCCTAATTGCTTTTAAATATTGCTGTCCGGTGAAAGAGTTGTTATATCATATGACAATCAGTAGTTTGTTGATATTTCTTAAAAAGAGGTTTGTCTTTTCATTGACTAATGATTTTGTAAGAGACTCAACAGAATATACCTAAACTGACGCCTATTTGCTCTCTAGTAGATTCTATATTATGAGAAAATCAAGCGATTTTCTTAAAGGCATTAAGTTTTATCGGATGACAAGAATGTTTAAAGACTCTTTTCGATGTTTTTCCTCTTTTCATGAGGAGGGTAGCGGGCTACCTAACGAATAACAAAGAGGGAGATAGACCCAAAGAGGGAGTTGAAAGAATCGAACTTGATAATTCAAAACAGCTTTTTATCTTAACAGAAAAAGTATTTAATAAAATAGCGAGGCATGATTTATAATCTACTCATACAGATCTATCAGTTTGTGGTAAGGGTGGCAGCACTTTTCTACTCCAAACCAGCTAAAATGGTTCAAGGACATCGTGAAGTCTTTGAACAGTTAAAACAGATGCGTGATCCTAATGGTCACTATCTTTGGTTTCATGCTGCTTCTTTGGGTGAGTTTGAACAGGGAAGGCCCCTTATGGAAAATATCAGAAGGAAGTATCCGACTTACAAAATCGTGCTTACCTTCTTTTCACCCTCAGGTTATGAGGTGCGTAAAAATTATGAGGGGGCCGATATTATTTGTTATCTGCCTTTTGATACGGCTAGCAATGCTCGTCGCTTTGTGGAGTTGCTTCGCCCTTCTATGGCTTTCTTTATTAAGTACGAATTTTGGGGGGACTATCTCACGGAGTTGAAAAAGCAAGGTGTTCCTATCTATAGCATCTCTTCCATTTTTCGACCTAATCAACTTTTCTTTAAGTGGTACGGTAAAAGTTATAGTAAGGTGCTTCATCTCTTTACACATCTTTTTGTACAAGATGATAAATCAAAAGAGCTGTTAAAAACACGGGGCGTTACATCAACAACAGTGATAGGCGATACCCGTTTTGACCGCGTGCTTGATATTTGTGCAGAAGCCAAAGAGCTTCCTTTGGTAGAGGCTTTTCAAAAAGGATCCTTTACGTTGGTAGTGGGAAGTTCTTGGGAGCCTGATGAGGCTATTCTTTTGCGCTACTTTAACGAGCATCCTAATTTGAAACTAGTAATAGCGCCCCATGTGGTGAGTGAATCGCATATCACTCATATTTTGAGTCAATTAAAGCGTCCTGCTCTTCGGTATAGTCAGGCTACAGCGGAGAATATATCTCAGGCTGACTCTCTTATTATTGATGGGTATGGTTTGTTATCGTCTATCTATCGGTATGGAAAGGTAGCCTATGTGGGGGGTGGTTTTGGTGTTGGTATACACAACGTATTGGAAGCAGCTGTTTATTCCATTCCCGTGCTGTTTGGTCCTAATCACAAGAAGTTTAGGGAGGCTGGGGCATTGCTCGAAACAGGAGGTGCCTTTGAAATAGGGGAGTATGCTCACTTTGAAGAGAGAATGGACTGTTTTATGGAGGATATGGCTTGTTTGCAACAATCAGGAGAGGCAGCAGGGCGTTATGTTGCTGATAATTCAGGAGCAGTTAATAAAGTAATCGCTGAGTTGGATTCGTTGTTAAGTAAAGGAATATAACCCCTTTGTAGATTTGTTTTACAACGATACATTAAAAAATGCTGAAGGATACGTATATACGTATCCTTCAGCATTTTTTAATCGTTCGAAATAGAATCGGTTGAAAGAGAGTTGCGATGATATCGGTATTACTCTTTTTCGCCGAAAGCCAAATCGCCAGCATCTCCTAGACCTGGAACGATGTATGAATGTTCGTTTATTTCGGGATCTACTACTGCACACCAAATGGTGGTTTTCTCCGCAGGAAATTGTTTTGCTACATAGTCTACTGCATCTTGGCTGGCGATGACACAAGCTACATGAATATGTTTAGGTTCTCCTTTGGTAAGCATGGCATGATAACTTAGTTCCATAGAACTTCCTGTTGCTAGCATGGGGTCTGTGATAATCAAGGTTCTTCCTTCGATGCGAGGTGATGCAATGTATTCAATATGAATATCAAACTTCAAAGTATCTTTGTATTTGCGATAGGCAGAGACAAAAGCATTATCAGCTCGGTCAAAGTAGTTTAAAAAACCTTGATGGTAGGGAAGACCTGCACGTAAAATGGTAGCAATAACAGGTTGCTCAGCCAATTTTTGGTCGTTGGATACGCTTAGGGGGGTATTTACCTCGAGTGATTTATAACTTAGTTCTTTGCTTATCTCATATGCCATGATTTCACCAATCCGTTCAATGTTTCTTCTAAAACGTAGTCGATCATTTTGGATGGTTACATCTCTTAGTTCTGATACAAATTCGCTGATCAGGGAATTTTCTGTACTTAAATTAATGATTTTCATTGCGGTCGCAGTTAATGGTACTACTTGTATGTTATGTAGCAAAGGTATATAACAATAAATTTTTATTATCAATTTAAACAGTTTTTAGTGTGATAATCCTTATTTTATCATTACGAAAGAGGATTTCACTATAACATCTAAATTTTATTATTATTAGACTTCTCCTAAAACAGAGTGATTAAAGAAATATTTCTCTAATAAATTTTTTTTTTGAAAAGAAAGTACTAGATTTGTACTGCCTAAAAATGAAGTGACACTTTTTGTGTTTTTTGTTTTTAGCATTAAAAAGGGAAATTACATTTTACTATAAACCCAATTAAATCATTAAAAAAATGGCAACATTAGATTTGAGCAAGTATGGTTTGTCAAACGACATTCCTGTTGTACACAATCCATCTTACGAAGAGCTTTTCCAAGCTGAAATGGATCCTGCAAACGAAGGTTTTGAAAAAGGTACTTTAACAAAATCAGGAGCAGTATCTGTAGATACAGGTAAGTTTACTGGTCGTTCTCCTAAAGACCGTTTTATCGTTAAGGATGCTGTATCTGAAGGTACAATCTGGTGGGATGGTACAATCAACAGACCTGTTGATAACAACGTATGGGAACACTGTAAAGGTTTGACTATGAAGCAGTTGAATACTGCGAAGAAATTATATGTAGTTGATGCATTCTGCGGAACAAACGAAGATACTCGTTTGAAAATCCGTGTGATTTGTGAGGTAGCATGGCAAGCACACTTTGTGACTAACATGTTTATCCGTCCTTCTCATTTTGAATTGGCTAACTTTGGTGAGCCTGATTTCGTAATCTTCAACGGTTCTAAAACTTCTAACCCACAATGGAAAGAACAAGGTTTGAACTCTGAAGTATTCGTTATCTTCAACTTGACTGAGAAAATGCAAATCATCGGTGGTACTTGGTACGGTGGTGAAATGAAAAAAGGTATGTTTGCTATGCAAAACTACTACTTGCCACTTCGCGGTATTGCTTCTATGCACTGCTCTGCTAACGTAGGTAAAGAGGGTGACGTAGCTGTATTCTTTGGTCTTTCTGGAACAGGTAAAACTACTTTGTCTGCTGACCCAAAACGTTATTTGATCGGTGACGATGAGCACGGATGGGATAATGAAGGTGTATTTAACTACGAAGGTGGTTGCTACGCTAAGGTTATCGACCTAGAAAAAGATAAAGAACCAGATATCTGGCGCGCTATCCGTCGTGATGCTTTGTTGGAGAACGTAACTGTAGGTGAAGATGGTACTCCTGACTTTACTGCTGCTGCTTCTAAAACTGAGAACACACGTGTATCTTACCCAATCAACCACATCAACAAGATCGTTCTTCCTTCACGTGCAGGTCACGCTAGCAAGGTTATCTATCTTTCTGCTGATGCATTTGGTGTATTGCCTCCAGTTTCTATCCTTGATGAAAACCAAGCACAATATCACTTCCTTTGCGGATTTACATCTAAATTGGCAGGTACTGAGCGTGGTATCACTGAACCAGTTCCATCATTCTCTCCAGCATTCGGCGAAGCGTTCTTGACTCTTCACCCAACTATGTATGCTAAGACATTGGTTGCTAAAATGCATGAGCACGGAGCGAAAGCTTATTTGGTGAACACAGGTTGGAACGGTACTGGCAAACGTATCTCTTTGAAAGATACTCGTGCTATCATCGATGCTATCATTGATGGTTCTATCGAAAAAGCTGAAACTTTCGTATTGCCTATCATGAACCTTACTGCTCCTGTAGCTTTGGAAGGTGTAACTGATATCCTTGACCCACGTAAGACTTACGCTGATGTAGCTGAGTGGCAAGCTAAGGCTGAGAAATTGGCTGCTATGTATATCAAAAACTTTGAGCAATACTGCGACAACGATGCTGCTAAAGCATTAATCGCTAGCGGTCCTCAATTGTAATTTGACCATAGATACAAAAAAGAGAGCGACTCCGTAAGGGGTCGCTTTTTTTGTATCTACTAATAAGAAACATTGGGTTACAACCTTCTCTTAAGATTAAGTATTATTGCTGTCCGGTAAAAAATGGCACGAGTCATTATATTATCTGACAATCAATAAATTGCTGAGATTCCTTAAAAAGGGGCTTCTTTTTTCATTGGCTAATGATTTTGTAAGAAACTCAACAGAATATACCTAAATTGAAGATTATTTACTCTCTAATAGATTCTATTATAGGAAAATCAAGTGATTTTCTAAAGGCATTAAGTTTTATCGGACAGCAATAATTAAATATAAATGTAGCCATAATGTCATGTGATCGATTGTAGGATTTCTTTGAAACTGCACTTATCCTAAACGAACGATAGATAATCTTTCTGAGAGCCTTGTCATGCGAGAGTGTGCTAGAAATGTATACTAGAGATACAGGTACTTTTATTAATATTGGCACCTTAATTGGAACTCATTGACTTTTTCCGCAGATCCTATCTAGCATCCTTCCTTAGTCTGAAAGAGTCTCTTTCTTTGAAAAAGTTCGTGTACCATTCTCTTTGTGGCAAATTACCATCCAAGTTGAGCTATTGGTTTTCACTTCATAGCAACGGTACTTCATTCGCTCTTGA
>JBOFMR010000036.1:0-1447 GCA_051658485.1 Phocaeicola sp. | reverse complement strand
AGAATCGCAAAACTCGTGGGGTAGAGATTGAACTTTCTGTACCTACATCAAAAGTAAAAGTGGCAATTATCCCAACAGATGAAGAGTTGATGATTGCTAGCGATACACTTGACATCTTAACTGGTAAAATGTAATACCCGCTCAGATAAAATCATAGAGTGCTCAACCACTCTTAAAAGATAGATTCTAGCTTTAGCCTCTTCTTTCAATTAACGAAAGAAGAGGCTATTTTTTTAGAACCAATGAAATAGGGCAACGCCAATTCATTCTTTAGGGTCACCAAGAGGAGCATTCAGCTATCCTTCTCTCTCAGAGAGCTTATTTGATAGAAATATTCAAAAGGATAGAAGCCTATTTAAAAAATATCTCTATCTTTGTAGGAGAAAGAGGGCTCTTCTAAAAAAGAGGAAAGACTTATTCCAAAGTCATTAATACTCCTAAAGAGGAAACTCTTTTCTTTTGAAAATTGATATTCAATGTTTTATAAAACCACGGGGTTGACTGGATTTGACAGCGAGACGTAGTGGTGTGTAAGCATGCAGTGCGTTGATAATTGGCACTATAATCTCGGTTATCAAAATTTTATCTGGCAATAACAATTACGCTCTTGCAGCTTAATCGAATCATAGTAGATTAGCTTTATCTCTGCCACAGTGGTAGAGACGAGACATCACTCAAAAGCTCTTGTTCCGAGGCGTTTGATTCAGTGGTGCAGCAAAATCGGGAATAGCTATTGGATCTCCTTGCTCCCTTAGTGAAAATTTAGAGGATAAGGTATGAGTGGGTGGCTTTGGTCTTGCTCATACACGAAAATTTAAGCAAAGATAAGCATGTAGAAAGCATATGGCTTCCTTGTTTGGACGAGGGTTCGACTCCCTCCAGCTCCACCAATAACATTGACTATCAATAAAAGAAACACCAAAATCTACACATAAAAGTAGATTTTGGTGTTTCTTTTATTATTGTCATCTATGGCTCTCCTGCAAGAATGGGCTCACCAGATAAACCCTGGGGACTACGCATCTAATTTCGTTAGCCTAAAGAGGAAGAACTCTATATCAATTACGGCTCACCCGTAAAAGTTGTGGGATGGTATTCTTTTTGTTCATTTTGTTGTCTGTTTACCAATCCCTTTTTTTAGTATGCTATTACCCTTTTAGAGAGCCTAAAACTCTCTTCTACTTAAAATAAAAGAGCAAAAAAAAGCTTCAATCCTTCACACACTCTAATTATCAATAGGTTATGGTGAAGAGAGCAGAAAATAGTCTTCACCAAATCTTCACTAAAGAATCTTTATTGACCCCATTTTGCTTGGGGCCAATTTTATCAGGTGAGCCGAACTTCTTCAACAACCGTGCGACTAATGCATCGGCAGGATGTTTAAATGCGAAGCTAAAAAAGTTTAGGCTCGATTTAAGAGGGGTGAATGATATACCATTCTTTCTAT
>JBOFMR010000035.1:0-2412 GCA_051658485.1 Phocaeicola sp. | reverse complement strand
TCTAACCAAAAGTGTCCTACAAATCGCATTTAGCAAGAATCGAAAAAAGGGATCACTGATTATCAGTAAATTGAAATTTCACAAAAGATGAAATCAGTGGAAAAATTACGAAAAATAATTTTAAGGGTGAAAGTTGGGTAAAGGGCTCTTAAACGGAAATTTTCGTTGATAATAGGGAGGAGGTGCTACTATAGAAGGAGGTTTTATCTTGTTCGATAGACCACAGAAGAGCTTTGATGCAGAATCTTTTATACTGCCTTAAGTCTGTGACCTTTTTTGTGCAATATTATAATGAGATAGTTATAGGAAGAACTTTTTACCCATTTGGGTGAAAGAGAATCTCAGTAATCATTTGAACTATAACACGTTGAAAAAATACTCGTGGATATTAGGTAGGGTATGTAGTAGTAAATAGGAGTACTCTTAAACTTTAGGTAGTGCAGGGCTATTGGGAAGTTTGATTCGTTCGTCAATTTACTCTCTTGCAAATTGCTGTTTTGTTTAGGAATCGGCTGTTTAGCTTTCGAATTAGCGCTAAATCTCTTTTTGTGAACGCTTTAAGACTCCGTATCGAATAGCAATACATTTCTGTTTTATAGCGTTTTTCACGATATAGTATTATTCCCACTCATTTATAAGGGTATAGAAATACGCTTGAAAAAGGTGTCTGCATTGGAATTAATGCTATTTTTGTCTTTATGTGAAGAATTGTTTGATTTGTAGTATCGTAGATATAGCTTACTAAATCGTTTAGACGATTTGAAGCCGTAAATGGTTCATTTTTAATGCGAAAATCTAATCAACAAATTGAAACGAATTGATGCTTGGTGCTTAAGCTAAAGAAAATGATCTCTATCGTAGGGCTATAATGTTTTATTGATATTGTGATCAGCAAATAACTGATGAATATTAATGCGATTTTGGGGCATAAGCTCCTGTGATGAAAGTAGTTGCATTTCTCTTTGAATTGGTTAAATATTTACTAAAAAGAGATGTGGAGTTGCTACTTTAAGCATTATGGATAGAGAATGTAAGCAGGTAAAATATTAAAAACAGATAGGAGAGGATATGAAAAAGGAAATAGGCTTATTAGCATTTGCCTTATTGTGGCTAGCGACCACCTCTTGTGGAGGAGGAGCAAAAAGGAGTGAAGGAATGAAAGAGAGGGTTGAGGCTGATGATAAAGCAAATGTCATAGGTAGTGAATCGCTCGATAATCTCGACCGAAGTTGGATTAATATAAAATATGTAGATGTATTGCGTCAAACAGCCTCTCCCAAAGCAGCAGTTGATACAACTCAATACAGTTTAATAACCATTGATAAGGATACTGCTAATTTTATTTTTAACTTTCATGAAGGGTGTTCCTTTCCTCTGGAACCTACTGCTGATAAAGGTTATTCCATCGGTTGTGAAAGTGAGTGGGATAGTATGGATGGGGGAACTCTTTTTGCTTTGAATGATACACTTTACCTCGCTGGAAATGAGATTTGTGAAAAGTTTATTAGGCTTGAATCGTTGACTCCGAACGGTTCTCTTGCTGAATTGCTCAATGAGGCTTGTTTTGTAGGAGAGTACCATCAAAAGGGAAGTGATAAGGTGATTCGTTTCAATGTGGATGGATCTATAATGGGATGGGATGATTTTACCAATTATGATATCTCCATAGATGTCATAACTTTTCCCAATGGGGTCGATTATCTTTCACTCATCGACGCGTCAGGAGAGGTGAAGCGCTTTGCTTGGAAACGCGTAGGGGATGAGATTGAGCTATTCAACTTCTCTTCGGTGGATGAATATGAATTGGTTACTGATAAAGTATTGAAAGAGAACTATTACACTACGCTTCTTCCGCAAAAGAAAGGGCTGTAAGTTTTATTTGTTTGTTATTCCTTTCTGATGAAAAAGAGAATGAATCATCATCTCCTCTGATAATCAATTATTTGCTGAGATTGCTTGAAAAGGATCTTCTCTTTTCGCTAGCTAATGATTTTTTGGTAAACTTCAATAGAATAGACTCAAATAGAAACTTATTAACTCTCTAATGGATTCTTTAGATATGAAAATCAAGTGATTCTCTAAGAGCTTTAGGTTTTGTCGGACAGCAATATTTGTTTATTGATAAAAGGAGAAACTTGTAGTAGAGAGTCTCTAATTTATAGAAGCTTTTAAGTTTACTTTTTATAATAACCTAGGGGAGCTAAATCAGTGATTTAACTCCCCTAGGATTATTAGATAGGCAGCAAGCTAGGTATGCTTACTGTATGCTTTAAAGTGGCTCACCCGATAAACCCTGGGGACTACGCATATATTTTCGTTAGCCTAAATAGGAAGAACTTCACATCAATTACTCCTCTTAAGCTTGCCCTAAAAGCTTTGATTTTAGCATTAAATGATTCTGCAAATGCATTG
>JBOFMR010000034.1:0-1406 GCA_051658485.1 Phocaeicola sp. | reverse complement strand
CCGATAGCAACGCAGTCTTCTGCGTATCCATGAGTCTAAATTCTGCAACAGGCGTTTACTTTGAGAATAACGAAAGTAGTTTAACCATCCTCGCATCATTGGCGTCAGTTCGTTTATTATTTGTCCGATACTCACTCCTCTGTTACGTTTGGTTAGCTTTCGCACCTTTTCCTTAAATCGGTCTACACTCTTCTTTGCGATACTTAAGCTACCGCTCTCCCGGATTGTGTATCCCAGAAATTTGGTTTGATTCACTGAGCACACCTGGCTCTTTTCTCTATTGACCTGTAATTTCAGTTTCCTCTCGATAAAGTTGCTTATTGATTCCATTACTCTATCACCGGCCTATTGGCTGTGTACGTAGATATTGCAATCATCTGCATAGCGAACAAATTTGTGTCCTCTGCGCTCCAATTCTTCATCAAGTTCATATAGAACGATGTTAGATAGTAACGGAGAGAGTGGGCTACCTTGGGGTGTACCCTCTGTGCGTTGGGTTACCAGACCATCTACCAAGATACCACTTTGAAGGTATTTTCGTATAAGCCCAAGCAGCGTCTTATCACCTATAGTGACTGATAGTCGGTGCATTAAGCGATCGTGATTTACAACATCAAAGAAGGTCTTCAGGTCAATATCTACTACGATCATCCGTCCTTCTTCTACATATTTGCATCCTTTCTTTAGTGCACTATGTGCACTTCGATTCGGACGAAACCCATAGCTATGATCCGAAAATTTCCTCTCGTAGATCGGTATCAGTACCTGTGCTATCGCTTGTTGAATAACCCTGTCTGTGACTGTTGGTATACCTAACTTGCGCTTGCCTCCGTTTGGTTTGGGTATTTCAACCTGTTTTACACCCTGCGGCAGATAACTTCCATCATACAATGTACGCAGTAGTTCTGGTTTGTGTTCATTGTACCATTTTGCAAATCCCTCTACTGGCATTTGATCAATACCTGCGACGCCTTTGTTCTGCTTTACCTGTTTGTAGGCTTGTTTGATATTATTGTGACATAATACCTTCTCCATTAAATTGTGGGTTAAGGCTCGTTTATGTTCTCCTGCATACTTTACTTGCAACGCCTTTGCTCTCTGAGCTCCGCATACGGCTTCACTCGTGACAGAAGGGCATAGAGTCTCCGTGAGTTGCTCTTCGAACAATTCATATTGGTAGACTATATTTTCCTGCTGCTCCATAAAGTAAATTTCGATTTAACTGCTCCTTAAATTAAAAGATTCGGACCTTCCTCTTTGCTGTTCCTGCTTAGAGTACTATGTCCTCTGCTGACTTCTTGTATCGGATAGCTAGACATCACTGCCTGCCCTGCCCTGTTGGAGCACGATACAAGATCTCTCGGGATAAGATATTGAACTTTCTCTGCGTTCTGCCTGATTTACTC
>JBOFMR010000033.1:0-35028 GCA_051658485.1 Phocaeicola sp. | reverse complement strand
AAGATATATATACTGCACTGAGACTAAAACATGAACCATTTAAGAAACTGAAAATTTGTAGGACACAGCATCCACCCAGCTAATGAGCTACACAGTACGACAAAGCGAAATAGGGGCTATTAAAAGTGAAAGTTGGGTTTAAAAAGATCTCTTAAACGGAAATTAAACAATCTGCAACGAATGTTCTACAAATCGTGCTGTTGCAATCTATACGCAGCCATCTCTTCGTACTTCGTACCCGGCATGCCGTAGTTACAGTAAGGATGAATAGAGATACCACCGCGTGGGGTAAAGATGCCTGTCACCTCAATATATTTAGGATCCATCAACTTAATAAGATCTTTCATAATGATGTTTACACAATCTTCGTGAAAATCACCGTGGTTGCGGAAACTAAATAGGTACAATTTCAAGCTCTTGCTCTCGACCATATTGATATTGGGTAGGTAGCTGATGCGAATCTCAGCAAAGTCGGGCTGACCCGTAATGGGGCAAAGGCTAGTAAACTCGGGGCAATTAAAACGTACCCAATAGTCATTACCCGGGTGTTTATTTACAAATGACTCTAGCACCTCGGGTGCATAGTCAGAACGGTAAGTGGTAGTACCACCTAGTAGCGTTAGTTCGTCTTCTCTTTTCATATGATTATTTTTATTCTTCTATCTACAGGAATGTTTAGGGAGAGTTGCAAAGTTAGCTAGCCTGCTTCATTCGTTATACCAACTACCCCACTTCGTTTATAAATCGTACCGATAAAGTTAGTGATTTCCTACTGTGCAACACGTGCTTGCCTACTGTGCAACACTCGATTTCCTACCGTACAACAGGTGACTTACTTCTGTACAACACTAAAAATGGTGGGATAGGCTGAGACAAAAGGAGTCACTCTTTGTAAACGATTTCAATCAATGGGCTTCTCTCCAATATAGGGCTATTTTTACAAACTATTTGATTTTATCTCCACCAAATAGGTTAACTCCACATAATTGAAATCAAAGAGAAGAAACCAGACTCTATAACCCCATTTACTCTTATCGAAATGAATGCTTATTCTCTCTTCTGTGCCAAATAACTCTCCAGCCCTTCACGGCGCAATTTACAAGCAGGACACTCACCACAACCATCACCTTGCACACCGTTGTAACAGGTAAGCGTATCACGGCGGATTATATCAAGAACACCTAATTTATCGGCCAAGGCCCATGTCTCAGTTTTGTTAATCCACATTAATGGAGTGTGCAGTACAAACTGCTCGTCCATAGCTAGGTTAAGCGTCACATTTAGTGACTTTATAAAAGCATCTCTGCAATCGGGGTAACCACTGAAATCAGTTTGCGAGACCCCCGTCACAATGTGGTTAATTCCTTTTTCGCGTGCATAAACGGCAGCTATACTCAAAAAAAAGAGATTGCGACCAGGCACAAAAGTATTGGGGAAAGAACCCTCAGGTTGCTCTTGATCCATCGCTAAAGTCGCATCTGTAAGCGAATTTCTTCCTAGCGATCCCAAGAAGGAAACATCCATTACCTCGAGCTCGACTCCCGCCTGTTGGGCAAGCATACGAGCCAATTCTACCTCTTGCACATGTTTCTGCCCATAGATAAAACTAAGGGCATAGACCTTTTTAAACTCCTTAAGAGCCCAATAGAGACAAGTCGTTGAATCTTGTCCTCCACTAAAAACGACCAAAGCAAACTCTCTATTCATGATTACAAATCTTTTATTTTCAATACATTATAAGAAATATCGGTATCATAAACATCAGTTCCTTCACTCTGTTTAACATACTTCACCACCTGAATGGTTATAGGCAACACCAATATTTCGTAAGCAGTTTTAAGCACCACTTGGACACCCACCATCACGAGTAGCTCGTTGAACGGGATAACGCCTCCAAAAGCCAAAGGAAAAAATATGATCGAGTCAGCACTCTCACCTACTAAAGTGGATACAACTGCCCGAAGTGAGAAGTTTTTTCCGGCCGAAGCTATCTTCATTTTACTCATTACATACGCATTAAGGAACGAACCTACCAGGAATGCTGTAAAACTAGCTGCTGCAATGCGAGGAGCCATTCCAAATACGAAGTTAAAGCCCGCTTCGCCTTCCCAAAAGGAAGCAGCAGGCATAGCAACAGCAAGTAAGCCCAAGGCTACTACAAAAAAGTTCATAGCAAAACCTGCCCAAATCATCAGACGCGCTTTACGAAAGCCCCATACTTCGGCTATGCAATCATTAATAATATAAGAGATTGGGAATACAATTAAACCGGCAGTGACGGTTATTCCATAGATCTGCACAACCTTGGTTTCTAGCAAGTTGGCAGCAATCAGGCATACACAGAAAAGGATGCCCATAAGCATAAAAGAGACAGATACAGTTTGGTTCTTCTTCATCTTCTTGTTTTTTACGTGGTGGTCTAGAGTACACGACTGCTATTCACAGCATCGAATGTTATTTTATTTTTGAGGTGCAAAGATAGAGATAAAACCATAATTTATTACAAACAAACCCTTATATTTGTGATAATTTATCTTTCTAATAACCCAAACAAATGCCCAAAAATAACCTTTTAAGCGAACAGCTCAAGTACACGGGTAGCAGTAAAATCAAAACACACCTGCACTTGCATACCTACGATGACAAAGGGGTGGATATGGTAGAGAGTTCTAACTTTTCAGAGATCAAGAAACATCTCAAATCAGACAAGATGAACTGGCTACAGGTGCACGGTCTAGAGAATGTAGATATCATCCGTCACGTTTGCGAACACTTTCATATTGGATTCCTTACCACACAAGATATATTAAATGTCAATCACTTAACTAAAATAGAGGAACATGACAAATACAACATCATCATCCTCAAATTACTGAATCGCACCGATGAAGAGAGTGATTATGAACCACAACAGGTCTGCTTAGTACAGGGAGGAAACTACGTCATCACCTTTTCAGAAACTGATACCGAGTTCTTTAACGACGTCGCAAAAGCCATCGAAAACAATATCCTAAGAATACGTACACGTGGATCGGACTTCCTATTTAGCGTACTACTCAATAATATTATGGCCAGCTTTATGTCTATCATTAGCCACATTGAGGAGACACTCGAGCTGATGAGTGACACGATGCTTTCGGAAAAGAACAGAGATGAGGTAGGCATTGAACATATTCAGTACTATCGGCGCCAATATTTCTTAATCAAAAAAACGATACAACCCCTGAAAGAGCAGTACAACAAACTACTACGCACTGAAAATGGGTTGATTCATACCCCCAATATACCCTATTACAACGATGTATATGACCACTTGCAATTTGTAATCCAAACGATGGAGGCTTGTCGAGAAACCTTCTCGTCGCTTATAGATTTATACATTTCAAACAATGACCTGCGCATGAATAACATAATGAAGCAGCTCACCGTAGTATCGACTATTTTCATACCACTTACCTTTTTAGCAGGTATTTGGGGAATGAATTTTAAGATAATGCCTGAATTGGACTTGGATTATGGATATCTCTATGCATGGAGCGCTATGCTAGTGACTGGGATTACTGTTTACATCTATTTTAAACGTAAAAAGTGGTATTAAATAAAAGAAATGAGAAAAAAAGAACTTTATCAAGCGCTAATAAGCTACTTTGAAGAAGCAATGCCCATAGCGGAAACAGAGCTACACTATACCAATCCTTTTGAGTTGCTTATAGCCGTCATATTAAGTGCACAGTGCACAGATAAGCGAGTCAATCTAATTACTCCATCACTATTTCACGACTTTCCAACGCCCGAAGCATTATCTACTACTACACCCGAGGTTATTTTCACCTATATACGGAGTGTAAGCTATCCCAATAACAAGGCAAAACATTTGGTGGGCATGGCCAAACTATTGGTCAGTGAGTTCAATAGCGAAGTACCCGACACCCTAGAGTCACTGATTAAACTACCTGGGGTAGGCCGAAAAACAGCCAATGTGATACAAAGTGTCGTCTTTCACAAAGCAGCAATGGCAGTAGACACCCACGTCTTTCGAGTGAGCCATCGAATAGGATTGGTTACTAAAAAGTGTACCACTCCCCTATCTGTAGAGAAATTCTTGATGAAATATATTCCTGGAGAGATTGTGCCCAAAGCACACCATTGGCTCATTCTACATGGACGCTACGTATGTGTAGCACGCTCGCCTAAATGCACGGAGTGTGGACTAAAAGAAATTTGCCACCATTTTAAACAGTATTCTACTTAAAGAGAACTCTTTACGAGAGGTATGGGCAAAAAAAAAGGAGCAACGCCTTGCTCCAACCTTTGTTAACCTTAAATCTAATACTATGAAAAACACACTGCAAATATACGGACTTTCTGCAAACCTGCAAACAATCTCATTAAAATAAACTGTTTTATAACATACATTAGCATTTTAGCTGCGTTTTAAAGATTCATTAAACATTATATTAACGCATCACATAAACAGAAAGCGTGGAGCTTATTAAATGGGAGCTAAAATAGTTCCCATTTAATAAGCTCCACGCTTTCTTATAGCTAAAAATTAATGGTCATAGCTAGGCCTACATTAAAACTATTCATACTTGTCTTACGTTTAAACACGTCTTCAACAACATTAAGCCCCTCAAAACGATTGTAAAGCCTATAAACATATTCAGGCGATGAATAATCATAATCTACATTCAAACGAAAAGCCATACCATACCTATAAGCATAAGTTAAAGAGACACCCGTACCAAATACAAGAGAATTTTCGGAATCAATCTCCATAAAATCCTCATCCTTAGATCTTTCTATTTCACCATCATCTATCTTTACATCATAAAAAGAAGAAATTTTATAACGTGATGTCAAACGATTACCAATAAGCAACTTCGTTCCTAGTGCCATTCTTCTATTAATAGGATATGAGTAATACCCCCCAAAAGAGAAATCAAACATCCCTAGATGGCTAGACTCTAATCCGACAAATGAGAAGTCAGGGTCCAATGGCTCACCATCAATAACATAATTAAATCCATCGTCCGCATTACTCTCTGCAATAACTGGGGTAGCTGTGGCGCGAATACGCCCACCAACTCCAAAATTCTTATGAAAGAAATAAGCACCTTCTACATTCAGTGAGGAGCTGGTCCCCAAACGTAGTTTCATATTTAAAGCATGAGCATCTGAAGCTGGAGTTAAATCAACATTGTAGTTATCATAAATATCAGGAGCATTCAACTTATTAGGACCCATTCCTACTTGCACACCCAAGCTAATAAAAGAGGGATTAGTAGAGATATCTACTGCATTAAGATCGCGTTTAAAACGCTTTATACCCTTATCCTTAAATATTAAATCACCTAAAAAGTAACCTAAATCTGCTGACAGAATACCAATACCTGCTCCCACTAAAACATCACTAATCCAGTGACGATTGTTCAATATACGCGTTACTCCAGTAGCAGTCGCAACTGTATAAGCTGCCACGCTATACCAAGGGCTTTTTGCACCATACTCTTTGTGCAAAATAGTAGCAGAAACAAACGAGGTAGCAGTATGTCCCGAAGGAAAAGAGTTGGATGAAGTACCATCTGGACGCAATTCATTTATGCTATACTTCATCGTATTTACAACCGCAGCCATAGCTGCATAAGAGAAAGCGTTACTCACCAACAAACGTGTCCAAGAAGAGCGGTTTTCAACACCTGATAACTTTAAGACATAAGTCGCGAGAGCGGGGGCATATTGTGTATAGTCATCATATTTTTGTCTAAAATCGGGTTGAAAATGATTACGTACAGATCGGAACTCCTCTTTATTAATCTTTACGATAAGTCCTGCAGAGACAAAGCCAACCCCCATCCAAGTGAAGTTTTCATTAAAAGAGCGTTTTACACTGAAAGGTTTATCAAAAGAAGAGGGAGCACTCTCTTTTTTACTAAAAACAGAACTGGGAGAGACAAGATATTGAACAGAATCAGCCTGTGCAGCAAATCCTGTGTGACAGAAAAAGAGCGAAAGGAGAGTAAATAAAAACTTTTTTGTACGCATTTTATAATTTTCTTTTTAAATAATGCGCAAAGATAAACTTTTCTTAGCACATAAAAGAAGAGTAGAGAACTTAAATAAAAAAATACATACATCTGTGTAAAAAAAACAAAGAATTATCGTTCAAGCAAACTAATAAAATTAGCTCCTGTTTTTCAGGACTAGAACAACATAACGACTTCTCGAATTGTAAAAAATCCCATCTGAGATACCCTATCTAAAATAGATTTCATAGCCTCAACAAAAAACTACTCATTCATTCCTCACATAATAATGGAAACGAATAGATGACTAGCGCCTAAACTCTTTCATTACATCCTTTTTTATTGTATCTTTGTTCCATTCAATTTTATAAAAACAACAATAAAAATGGGCATATTTTCAAAGCTGTTCAGCAAGAAAGAGGCTGATGGCGAACAAACAAAAGTAGTAGGAGGAATGGAAGATTTTATGACACTTATCCGTGTCTATTATCAATCTGTAATAGCTAGTCAAGTAGGAATTACCAATCCCAATTCTCTACCCGATATGGCAGCTTTTAAACGCAGCCTTAAGGTTCCAACACAAAACAACAAATTGGGTATAGCCGAGCGTTCACGCTGCAAGAAAATGCTAATAGAACTGTATGGCCTAAGCGACTATTTCTTTAAAGAAATAGACCAATCCATTAAAAGGAATTGCAAAAACATCAATCAAGTACAAGGATTCTTATTTATGTTTCAAGGATTTAGCAACGACCTACTAATGGTAGTGGGCAACTTGATGCAGTGGAAGCTACGTGTGCCTGGTTTCATGAAAGGAATGCTACGAAGCATGACTGAAAAAACAGTACATAACGTACTTACAAAGAGTAACTTTGATGATGATAGTGTACATAAAACAGCTATGTCCGTACGCAAATACCAAGCTACATTGGGATATTCTGAAAAATGGATTGCAGAATATGCACATCACATATTGATGCTAGCAAAAAAAGAACCAAAACCCAAAGGGTAACTCAAACCAAACAAATGTGAGAAGTTCATTTATACGAACTTCTCACATTTGTTATAACCATATAGGAAATAGAGGAAGAAAAAAGAGGTGCTGACACCAACGGCTGAACATCAAGCTATCCCTACTCTGCCTCCAATTTAGCCACGAAAGAAACAGCTAAAGAAGCATACTTTTATCTATTTTAAAGTAGCTGAACACAAATCATCCATTTTTTCTGTAATCACCACATAAGCCTGATAGTGCGTATCACTAAAAATAGGTGTGAGCGAACAATAACCTGATTGAATCTGATTGCCCAATAATTGCAAAGGAAACTCCATATTCCGTTTGCGATCATTTTCCAACAAAGCACCTTCCTTCTTTTCGTAAGCAACTACATAATAACCCACACTATTCTGACACACATATTGGTCATAAAACAAACGAGCTACCACACCCATATTTATACGTAAATTGATTTCCACACACGGGTGTATCCAAAAAGAGTCATCTTCATTCAAACAAACCATCATGTCAACGCCCAAATAGCCTTCGTAAAGATCACCCACTTGATTCGTCAATAACAGCTCTAACTGCATACGTAAATCACCCAACTCCTTTTGAGAAATATAATAGAGTAACTGTTGCTCTAAATAGTCATTACTTCCCAATACACTTTTCTGATAACTCCCTTTGCTATCTGTTTCAAAAAGAGAGTAACCCACAAAAGAGACAGCGCCACCAGAGGAGTAAAACTCCATTGCAAAATCTTTCACTTTCTTGTAGAGCGGTTCACCCACTACAGAACCTTGAGTTGCCAATGTACGAACCACCCATCCCTCCAAAGCACTGTCCCAGCAGCCTGAAGCAAAACGCAATCCTTTACCACTACCCGACCAAGGTGCCTTTAATATCGTTTTACCATTCTGTTCAACAAACTCTTTTACAGCTAAAACTCTATTGAACAGTTCTGACTCCCCTTTACCCCAAGAAGGATACAATACTTTCGACAAATCTACCGACCATCCACGCCCTGACAACTCTCGAATAGAGTCCAATTGAGAGAGAGTAGGCAATACCCCCGTTGAGAAACCTTGTCCGAGAAGCCATTTCCTAAGAGTTCTATTCCACCCCCAAGGATACACCTTATTATATATAAAAAAATCAGCAGCAGCCAAACAAGCTTTGGGCTTTAAATGAGATGCTCTCAAAAAAGAGGCAGAAAGTTCTATACGCGAGGCATAGACGGCATCTCCATTCGGTGCATACCAAATGGGTAACAAATCCAAATCCTCCTTCATCTTTCGTATAGACATTGGAGCTATATAGTGCGGTTCATTGATTCCCAACACCAAATCATGATCGGGATTAAATAGCCAAAGAGAGTTGTATCTATCCATTTTTCTTGGTAAAAATCAGAAGAGTAAAAGACAAAGATAGCTAATATTTAGTTTGAAATGAAAATGAATATTTTGCAATCTCTAGTTTGCAATTCAGATTACTATTATTATATTTGCAACCAATTAATTAGCAAACATGGAAGCTTTTTACAGAACTCACCGTTATTTAGTGGAGCACACCAATGCACCTGTTCGCCGAGATTTGATGGACGAGATAGACTGGAATGACCGGCTAATAGGTATCAAAGGGACACGAGGAGTGGGGAAAACTACATTTCTACTTCAATACGCCAAAGAGAAGTTTGGGATGGACCGTTCATGCTTGTTTATTAATATGAACAATTTCTATTTCTCTAATTTTGGATTGGTCGATTTCACAGAACAATTTGTCCAACAAGGTGGCAAAGTACTCCTCATTGATCAAATCTTTAAATATCCCGAATGGAGTAGAGACCTACGCATTTGCTACGATCGTTTCCCAAATCTAAAAATTGTATTTACAGGCTCTTCAGTCATGCGTTTAAAGGAGGAAAACCCTGAGCTAAACAGCTTCGCTAAAGTTTACTACCTACGCGGATTCTCTTTTCGAGAATTTATTAATCTGCAAGCGGGAACTCAATTTAAGTCTTATACACTGAATCAAATCTTAGAAAACCACGAAGTAATAGCTCGTAAAATACTCTCTGAGATAAAACCCTTGGACTACTTTCAGGACTATTTACACCACGGATTCTACCCATTTTTCTTAGAAAAGCGTAATTTCTCGGAGAATTTGTTAAAAACAATGAATATGATGGTGGAGGTAGATATCTTATTAATCAAACAAATAGAACTGAAATACCTCACCAAAATAAAAAAATTACTATATTTACTCGCCGTTGACGGATCGGTATCACCCAATGTAAGCCAATTGGCTACTGAGATACAAACCTCACGTGCTACGGTTATGAATTACATTAAATATTTGGCAGATTCGCGCTTAATAAATATGGTTTACCCCAAAGGAGAAGATTTCCCAAAGAAACCATCACGAATAATGCTTCAAAATACAAATTTAATGTACTCCATTTATCCGGCAAAAGTAGAAGAACAAGATGTCTTAGATACCTTTTTTATGAATACCCTTTACAAGGATCACAAATTATACAAAGGCGATAAAAAAGCCTCTTTCCTTGTAGATGAAGGACTCTCTTTCCGTATTTGTACCGAGGGATCTAAATTTAAAAATAACTCAAGCGTTTACTACGCATCTCATAAGATGGAGCTAGGCCATGGAAATCAAATTCCTTTGTGGCTTTTTGGCTTCCTTTATTAACTAGAAAAAATATTTTTATTACCTTATAATAAGTAATTGTATGACTAAACAAAAAAAATTCATCACTTGTGATGGTAATCAAGCGGCTGCACATATCTCGTATATGTTCTCTGAGGTAGCAGCTATCTACCCTATCACACCCTCTTCTACAATGGCAGAATATGTAGACGAATGGGCAGCTGCGGGCCGTAAAAACATTTTCGGCGAAACTGTTTTAGTACAAGAAATGCAATCGGAAGCGGGTGCAGCAGGTGCATTGCACGGCTCACTTCAAGCGGGTGCACTGACCACTACTTATACAGCTTCTCAAGGATTGCTGTTGATGATTCCTAACATGTATAAAATTGCGGGTGAATTCTTACCTACGGTATTCCACGTATCAGCTCGTACATTAGCTTCTCACGCATTGTGTATCTTTGGTGACCACCAAGATGTTATGTCTTGTCGCCAAACAGGTTTTGCAATGCTTGCTGAAGGTTCTGTTCAAGAGGTAATGGACCTCTCGGGTGTAGCTCACCTTGCCACTATCAAGAGTCGTGTTCCTTTCATGAACTTCTTTGATGGTTTCCGTACTTCGCACGAAATTCAAAAGATTGAGTCAATCGAGAATGAAGATTTAGCTCCATTGATTGACCAACAAGCTTTGGCTGAATTCCGTTCACGTGCACTTAGCCCTAACAGCCCAGTAGCACGCGGTATGGCTGAAAATCCAGATACATTCTTCCAACACAGAGAGTCTTGTAACAACTACTACGAAACAGTTCCTGCTATTGTAGAAGAGTACATGGAAGAGATTTACAAACTTACAGGACGTAAATATGGCTTGTTCGATTACTACGGAGCAGACGATGCTGAACACGTAATCATTGCTATGGGTTCTGTTACTGAAGCTGCTCGCGAAGCAATTGACCACCTAGTGGCTCAAGGCCAAAAAGTAGGTTTGGTTTCTGTACACTTGTACCGTCCATTCTCTGCTAAACACTTCCTTGCTGCTGTACCTAAAACAGCTAAAACGATCGCTGTACTTGACCGTACTAAAGAACCAGGAGCAACAGGCGAACCTTTGTATCTTGACGTGAAAGATTGTTTCTACGGTAAGGAGAATGCTCCTGTTGTAGTAGGTGGTCGTTACGGTTTAGGTTCTAAAGATACTACACCTGCACAAATCATTGGTGTATTCAAAAACTTGGCGTTGCCAATGCCTAAAAATCACTTTACAGTAGGTATCGTTGATGATGTAACCTTCACTTCACTTCCTGTTGAAGAGGAAATTGCATTGGGTGGCGATGGATTGTTCGAAGCTAAATTCTTTGGATTGGGTGCTGATGGTACCGTAGGTGCTAACAAGAACTCAGTTAAAATCATTGGTGACAACACAGACAAACGTTGTCAAGCATACTTCTCGTACGACTCTAAGAAATCGGGTGGTTTCACTTGTTCACACTTGCGTTTTGGTGATGCTCCTATCCGTTCTACCTATTTGGTAAATACACCTAACTTCGTAGCGTGTCACGTTCAAGCTTACTTGACTATGTACGATGTAACACGTGGTTTACGCAAAAATGGTTCTTTCCTTTTAAATACAATCTGGGAAGGCGAAGAGCTTGCAAAGAACTTG
This sequence comes from Phocaeicola sp., assembly GCA_051658485.1. Lineage (GTDB taxonomy): Bacteria > Bacteroidota > Bacteroidia > Bacteroidales > Bacteroidaceae > Phocaeicola. The sequence goes on along the minus strand of JBOFMR010000033.1, from coordinate 23,678 downwards.
CCTAATAAGGTGAAAAAATATTTCGCAGAAAACAACATAACAGTTTACTACATTAATGCAACACAAATTGCTCGCGAAATTGGTCTAGGTAACCGTACCAACACCATCCTTCAATCAGCATTCTTCCGTATTGCAAACGTTATTCCTGTTGATCTAGCTGTAGAGCAAATGAAGAAATTCATTGTGAAGTCTTACGGCAAGAAAGGTGAAGATATCGTTAACAAGAACTATGCAGCAGTAGACCGTGGTGGTGAATACAACATATTGACAGTAGATGCTGCTTGGGCTAACCTCGAAATTGAAGCACCTGCTGCTAACAACGATCCAGCATTCATCAACGAAGTTGTTCGTCCAATCAATGCACAAGATGGTGACTTGCTTCCAGTTTCTGCCTTCAAAGGTAAAGAAGATGGTACTTGGGATCAAGCAACTTCTCAATATGAAAAACGTGGTGTAGCTGCTTATGTCCCTGAATGGATCTCTGACAACTGTATACAATGTAACAAATGTGCATACGTTTGTCCTCACGCTTCTATCCGTCCATTCGTATTAGACGAAGCTGAACAAGCAGGCCTTAACGTCCCAACATTAAAAGCAGTAGGTAAAGTATTTGACGGAATGCAATTCCGTATGCAAGTAAGTGTACTTGACTGTTTGGGATGTGGTAACTGTGTGGATGTATGTCCAGGTAGTCCTAAAAAGGGAGGAACAGCATTGAAGATGTCTCCATTGGAAACTCAATTAGGAGAAGTTTCAAACTGGGAATATTGCGCTTCAAGTGTGAAAACAAAACAACACTTGGTAGATGTAAAAGCTAATGTGAAAAACTCACAATTTGCAACTCCATTGTTCGAGTTCTCAGGAGCTTGTTCGGGTTGTGGTGAAACTCCTTACGTGAAATTAATCACTCAATTGTTTGGTGATCGCGAAATGGTAGCTAATGCAACAGGTTGTTCTTCTATCTACTCAGGTTCTATTCCATCAACTCCTTACACGATGAACGCAGAGGGTCAAGGTCCAGCATGGGCGAACTCACTGTTCGAAGACTTCTGTGAGTTTGGTTTTGGTATGGATATGGCCAACAAGAAATTACGTGATCGTTTGACTATTGCTATGAACGGTGCTATCGCTAGCGATGCTTGTTCGGCTGAGCACAAAGAGGCATTCCAAGAGTGGCTTGATGGCAAAAACGATGCTGATAAGAGCAAAGCAGCAGCTGCTAAGATTCTTCCTTTGGTAGAAGCTAGCAAAGATCAATGTTCTTTCTGCGCTACTATCTTTGAATACAAAGATTACCTAGTGAAGAGAAGCCAATGGATTATTGGTGGTGACGGTGCTTCTTACGATATCGGTTACGGTGGTTTGGATCATGTTATTGCTTCGGGTGAAGATGTAAACATCCTAGTACTTGATACAGAGCTTTATTCAAACACAGGCGGTCAATCGTCGAAAGCAACTCCACTAGGCGCTATCGCTAAGTTTGCTGCTTCAGGTAAACGTGTACGCAAGAAAGACTTGGGTATGATTGCTACTACATACGGTTATGTATACGTAGCTCAAATTGCAATGGGTGCAGACCAAGCACAAACCTTGAAGGCCATCCGCGAAGCAGAAGCTTATCCTGGACCATCATTGATTATTGCTTACTCACCTTGTATCAGCCACGGCTTGAAAGCAGGTATGGGTAAAGCACAAGAAGAGCAAAAGAATGCAGTAGATTGTGGTTACTGGCACCTATGGAGATTCAACCCAGCGTTGGAAGATCAAGGTCAAAACCCATTCGTATTGGATTCTAAAGCACCTAATTGGGAAAATTTCCAAGGCTTCTTGAAGAATGAGGTTCGTTTTGCTTCAGTAATGAAACAATATCCTACAGAAGCAGAAGAGTTGTTCCAAGCTTGTGAAGATATGGCTAAGAAACGCTACGCATCTTACCAACGTATGGTCGCAATGAACTACGGACAAGAATAAGCACTACGCTTACTTAAATAGAGAGCCGCTCCAATATTTGGAGCGGCTCTTTTCGTACAAGGCTATATCACTATCCGAAAAAAGGGCTCACCTGAGAAACCCTAGGGATTCCTTTGTGGACAATAATTGTTAATACCTTCACTTAGCATAGATATTCACCACTCTGTATAAAAAGAATGGTACATCATTCACCACTCTTAAATCTACTCCAAACTTTTTTAGCTTTGCATTAAAATATTCTGCCGATACATTAGTCGCACAATTGTTGAAGAAGTTTTAGATCTCATGAGTCACCTGAGAAAGTTGGCCCCAAGAAAAACTTGGGTCAATAAAGAATCTTCAGTGAAGATTTGGTGAAGACTATTTCCCACTCTCTTCACCATAACCTGTTGATAACTAGAGCGCGTGAAGAATTGAATCTTTTTTTTGCTCTTTTATTTTAAGTAGAAGAGAGCCAAAGCATAGCAAAATAGGGAAAGCCAACTCGCCCCCGCTACCAAAATGTAACAAGGGCGAAGCACATGAGTGACCTCTTAAAAGAAGATGAAGCCATAAAGTGAATGGATTTATAAAATGTACGTATCCCATTACTCCATAAATAATGACATACGTACACAACCTATTGTTTATTATAAAACAGACAAACAACACCAAGAAGCTATGTTGAATTTCAAGTTCGACTCTTTTAACTCTCTTCTGGGTCTATCCCCCCTTGTTATTCGTCAGGTAGCCCACTACCCTCCTCATAAAAAAAGTTCAAAAAGTCCCCTTTAAAAATGATTAGAAAAAAACAAAACCAGTTCTAAACAAAGCAAAGAATTATTGTTGTACCAAATTACTCATCAATCGCATAGTTTTCACCTGTTTCATAGCTCTTACACATGGCTTTTACTACCTCTATCATCTCTTGTTTAAAAGAAGGCGGTGAAAGAACAGCTAATTTATCACGGTGCCACAACAATTCTTGCTTTAAATCATAGGTCGGACGAACATAAACCTCAAAATCCGTATAATCATTTGTTCTCTCTATCTCTACCTGTGAAGTATGGATTGGCACATCACGCAAGTAAGCATCTTGTGGCCAAAAAGCACGGAAGCGAATCGTTATTGGTTCAAATTGGCGTATTACTCCAAAACAATGTTCAAAATAGGAGTTTGGGCTAAGCAAGTCTTGCAACGAGGATGAGATTTTACATTTTTCTTCTCTTACTACCTCTAATCCAGTGATGCGCTCTAAAGCACAAATCTTAATGCGCTCTTCCCCTACTATTTCACCTAATACATACCATCGCTGCCTAAACAAACGAACAAAAGCTGGAATAAAGAGGAGGTCATCACCACCATTTTCACAGTAATGCGAGCAATAATGGAAGCGAATAGGATGCTTCCCGTCAATAGCTTCCATTATCTCTTGCAGCAAAGATGCTGCTGGAGGTGCAGGTTCTATCTGCACTACTTCACGCTGATTAACTCGGTTGGCCAAACTAGAAACACGAAAAGCACTCAAAACCCATTGCTGCAACTCGTTGCTCTTAAACCCTTCAGGATAGATAATCTTATAAAGATTACCATTTCGCTTATCACATTTAATATCAACTGAAATCAACTGCTCTGCATCATTTCGGTAGCGATTAAAGGTACGTTCAGAAAGTGGTGTCCCCTCCTCATTCGCTCCAGATTGTAGCCACCTCTTCTGAATTTCGGGCAATGTGAGGGGCTGTGTATTGAGCGTATCAATCAACCAAAGACAAAATTTGTATTTAAAAATCATATCGTATCCTTCTACATTAGAGGCAATCGCCTACTTCACTATCGCTCACAGTTATAATTCCTACATCCACCAGATCCTCATCCTCTATAAAGTGTTTGATTTGCGTCAAATCTTCCCCTTCTAGATAGTAAATATTCCAATCTCCCGATATTTCAGCGTGCATTACATACGTACAAAGTTTTCCATCATCACCATCGACTACCACCAATGCTACATCACTATAATCTGGCAAAAATTCTAACTTTTTAATACCTTGGTACTTTTTAAAGGGACGATCCTTTTCAGTCACTACTCCAATATTAAGCATCATTTGATAATTCTTCTTCATATCTCCACGACATCGTGTACGTACAGCTTCTCGCATATTTCCATGCTGCATTTCTGTAACAAACTCCTCAAAGGCCGCGCTTACCTTCTCTTCGGGTGTAAGTGTTAGTCCACAACTATCCAATAGGCATACCAGGGTCATACCTAATATATAAACAAACCACCTACTCTTCATTTAGATCTACTTTTTCGTTGTATTTTTCTGCCTCTTCTATGACTTGGTAGATTGCAGCAACCATTGTTGCAACGAAGCCAACACTCAAAATCTCCGAAAAGAATTCTACCTCAATTAGCAAAGTTATCAAAACTTCTACTATTGGATAAGCTATCAGAAAAATCCCAACAGTAGGGATTCCCTTAACAGGCGCATTCTTTATTTTTAGCAGCTCTTTACCAGCAAGAATAGATGTAACTAAAAGAACAATTATAGCTAGTAAACTTATTATTAACAAGTCACCACCAAGCTCTATTACATAATCTAACAAACTAACAACACCCAAGAAAATGGATAGATAAGTTGTCCAAAGGAGGCAATTGAGCTTCTCTTCAAAGTTTTTCATAAACTGTGAAAACATCCACAACACCAAGGGTAGCGAAACAGTTACAGCTACAGTTACAGCTGCAAAAAAGCTCTCAAAATCATCTACACTCGTCTCTTTCTTTGAAAAAAAATAGAATGCGAAAAATAGAGCAAACATTATACCAAGTATTACTTTCGCTGTGCCCCACATAGGAGGAATCATTAACTTTTGTGGCTGGTTCTTTGTTTCCATAAAATTACTTTTTTGATTATTAAAATATTAATTATGGCCACAAAATTAAATTGAGATACTGCCAATAATAGTCAGTATCTCAATTTAATTTGATCAATTACTCTAAGAAAGTAATCGTTTCAAATGAAAAATAATCCTCCCCGCTTGTTATCACTACTCGATTAATCTTTCTCAACACCGCTGAAACAGCCTCCTCATCACTCTATAGCAGTGAAGACTGTTTGATGCAATCGTATAATAGAGGTCTTTGCAAATTGTTTTTCTTTCGAATAGGTGAGAAACGAAAAACAATTTGAACTACACGATGCTGCAAAAAGTGCTTCCGACGATTAAGCAAGCAAATAAGAAGCAACACTAAATGCGATTCACTTCTTTTTCTCCTTCTTGTAATCCATCACAATTCCATCAGTGAGCCAACGTGCTAAAGCTTGTCGATTACCGGGGACAACCAATCGTTGTTGGTCACGCTTATTACAAATATTTCCCAACTCTAAAAAAGCAGCCACCATCTCTGTATTGGTAAGCACGTACAAGTTGCGTTCACTCACCGTACCTTTAAATCCACGATTGGGTTGATGTGTACCATATTTTTTACTAAGAGTTGTTTGCAAACAGCTAGTCAGTCTTTTTCCTTTATTGCTCTTAGGAGCATGATAAAAATAGACATCGGTTTGCTGTCCGCTACCACGACTATCTACATGAACAAAAATAGCACGTTTGTAGTTGCTCTTATCTTTTCGCCCCAATTTATTAACCTGTAGACAACGTTGTTTTAATCGTTGAACCTGATTCAGGGGTATTGGTTCACCCATACACGTTTCTCGCTTACTAGGAGCAAGAATATTTCCATCACGGATGCCATCTTTGCTATCTTGTATAATGATTTGCACTTTGGCACCTCGCATTAGTAACTCTCTAGCTAATCTTAAAACGATGTCATAGGCATACTCATCTTCATGAAGTTTATTCCCTTTGTAATCACCAATAGCACCTGGATCAGGGCCACCGTGTCCACACACTAAATAAAAGGAAGCACCTTTTAAATCATTCGATGAAATTTGATACGAAGCAAATTTACTTCCAAAAAGTGGTTCCTTAACTACCGCACCTTTCTGCTGAGCAGTTGCTAATTCAAATAGAAAGAGAAGACTAAAAAGAGTAAAAAAGAACTTTAGATAGCCCCATTTACCCATTCAATAACTGATCTATTGTTTTCCACAAAGAAGCAAACTCTTCATCATTAAAAAGACGAGTCAGCATCACGATTTTCCCCTCTCTATCAATCAAGACATTACGTGTAATACCTGCCCTACGATCCGCAAATAAGGCAAAGATATCGGCCTTTGGGTCCAAGCCCAAGGGGTAAGTTATCTTTGTTTGCTCAGCAAAAGAAATCACTTTGTCTAAAGGTTCTTCGCGGTCTATTCCAAAAAGTGCAAAATCGCCTCGGTCTTTGTTCTTCTGCCAAATAAATTGTTCAATATAAGGCATCTCTTTACGACAAACACCACACCAGCTAGCAGTAAACTGCAGCATCACTACCTTCCCACGTAAATCAGAAAGTTTTATGCTTGTACCATCTGTTAAACTCATCTCAAAATCAGGAGCAAGATCCCCAACTTTCACTAAATAACCTACGTTATCAGGGATTGTTTCTTGTGCTTGCAATGGTCCGCTCAGTAAGAGCAAAAGGGTAAATATTCCCCAAATCATTTTTTTTCTCATTTGGCTTTATATTATATTTGAAGAAGCAAAGATAATTTATTCCGCCGTTTTTTAGTAATAAAAAGAGAGTAAATGCGATTGTTTGCAAAATGTTTAGTAGTTTTGCGACAAATTGAGTTAATGTTTTAACAACATGAATGTACTAGAACTAAGTGAACAAGAGATAATCAGACGCAACAGTCTGAATGAATTACGAGAGTTAGGAGTTGATCCTTACCCTGCAGCTGAGTATGTAACAAATGCTTTCTCGACAGATATAAAGACAGAGTTTAAGGAAGATGAAAGCGAACCACGCAAAGTTTCTATTGCAGGACGCATTATGAGTCGTCGCGTAATGGGAAAAGCCTCTTTCATTGAGTTACAAGACTCTAAAGGGCGTGTGCAAGTATATATCACACGTGATGACATCTGCCCTGGAGAGAATAAAGAGTTGTACACTACGGTATTCAAACGTTTGCTTGACTTAGGTGATTTTGTTGGAATCGAAGGATTCGTCTTTAAAACACAGATGGGAGAGATTAGCGTACATGCACAAAAACTTACAGTATTAGCTAAATCGCTTAAGCCACTTCCTATTGTAAAATACAAAGACGGAGTAGCTTATGATAAATTCGAAGACCCTGAATTGCGCTATCGCCAACGCTACGTAGACCTAGTTGTGAATGATGAGGTAAAAGATATCTTTATCAAACGTAGTAAGGTTTATAACTCAATGCGCGAATATTTTAATGCGCAAAACTATATGGAAGTAGAAACCCCTATCCTACAATCTATTGCAGGAGGAGCTGCTGCACGTCCATTTATGACTCACCACAATGCGCTTGATATACCATTGTATCTCCGTATTGCCAATGAACTCTATTTGAAACGACTCATCGTTGGTGGATTCGAAGGAGTATACGAGTTCTCTAAAAACTTCCGCAACGAAGGTATGGACCGTACACACAACCCTGAATTTACCTGTATGGAGATATATGTAGCCTACAAAGACTACAATTGGATGATGGAGTTTACAGAAAAAATGATTGAAAAGATCTGCTTGGATGTAAATGGTACAACCGAAGTAACTGTAGGTAACAACACCATTAATTTCAAAGCTCCATATAAGCGTGTAACAATGCTTGATGCAATCAAAGATCACACAGGCCATGATTTAAATGGAAAAAGCGAAGAAGAAATTTTTGAAATAGCAAAAAAACTCAACCTAGAGGTAGATGAAACAATGGGTAAGGGTAAGCTTATTGATGAAATCTTTGGCGAATGTTGCGAGGGTTCTTACATTCAACCAACATTTATTACAGACTATCCATTAGAGATGTCTCCACTTACCAAACGCCACCGCGATAATCCTGAACTCACAGAACGTTTTGAATTAATGATTAACGGGAAAGAGGTTTGCAATGCATATTCAGAACTAAATGATCCTATTGATCAATACGAACGATTTGTAGAGCAAATGAGATTAAGTGAAAAAGGGGATGACGAAGCAATGCTTATTGACAAAGATTTTGTCCGTGCATTGGAATATGGTATGCCTCCTACCTCAGGTATGGGTATTGGTATGGACCGCCTCGTTATGTTAATGACTGGACAAGTAGCCATCCAAGAGGTACTCTTCTTCCCACAAATGCGCCCTGAAAAAGTAATCGCTAAAGACTCTACAGCGAAATTCATGGAGCTAGGAATAGCAGAAGAATGGGTTCCTGCAGTTCAAAAAGCAGGTTATAACCTTGTACATGACTTGAAAGATGTAAATGCACAAAAGGCTCACCAAGAGATTTGTGGTATCAACAAAAAATACAAGTTAGAATTAAAGAATCCAACTGTAGATGAGGTCGCAGGATGGATTAATAATATAAAATAATATAAAGATCTAGGGGGCTAATATATAACTTTACATATAGCCCTCTATTTCTCTATACAGTAGATACGTAAATAAAAAGATATGAAATTGCCCGGAAAAATAGCAATAATGGGTGGTGGCAGTTGGGCTACAGCTATTGCCAAAATAGTTTTGGCTCAGGCGGATTCTATCAATTGGTACATCCGAAGTGATGACCGAATTGAAGAGTTCAAACGCTTGGGACACAATCCCTCATACCTAACGAGCGTTCGCTTTGATATGAAAGCGATTAATTTCTCGTCGGATATCAACCAAGTGATAAAAGAGTCAGATACCTTAATATTTGTAACTCCTTCACCTTACCTTAAAAGCCACCTAAAAAAGCTAAAAGTAAAACTTAAGGACAAATTCATTGTTACAGCTATTAAAGGGATTGTACCAGACGAAAACCTAATCGTTTCGGACTATTTTCATAAAATACTCAATGTTCCAGAGGAAAATATAGCCGTACTGGCTGGACCTTGCCATGCCGAAGAGGTAGCCTTGGAAAGATTATCATACCTCACAATTGGATGCAAGGAGATTAGCAAAGCACAAATTCTAGCTAAGCAACTGGCTGGAAATTTCATCAAAACATCTGTTAATGAAGACATCACAGGGATTGAATATGCATCTGTTTTAAAGAATGTATATTCAATAGCGGCAGGTATCTGTAGCGGCCTAAAATATGGAGATAACTTTCAAGCCGTACTTATATCGAATGCTGTAGAGGAGATGAACCGCTTCCTAAATACCGTACACCCTGTAAGCAGAAATGTAAATGATTCAGCCTACTTAGGAGACTTATTAGTAACTGCATATTCCAAATTTAGTCGCAACCGAGTCTTTGGAACAATGGTTGGGAAAGGATATTCAGTAAAAAGCGCACAGATAGAGATGGAGATGATAGCAGAGGGGTATTATGGTACCAAATGTATCAAGGAAATCAACAAGCGTCTCCATGTAAATATGCCTATTATGGATGCTGTCTATAATATTTTATATGAACGCATATCACCGATGATTGAAATAAAATTATTAACTGATTCGTTTAGATAGAGAGTCAGTAATTATTCTTGTATCAATTAGAGATAACTAGTAGGTTTTTGTTGTAAACAATAAATAGCATGCGTACCCTATTGCTTATGGAGCAATATAGTGCGATCAGTCATTTTCTCAACACCTATTTTAATAGGCTAGTAACAATCATTAATTAGTTTTATTACTTGAACTGGAATACAATCTAAAGATCAACCAGTTGTAATCCGTAATGAGTTAAACAATTTAGTGACTTCTACTTACTTGAGAAACCTTTGGACGATGCAGCTTTTAAAATATCGCATTTATTCTTGATTTATTACTTAAAGATTTAACGCATATGAAGAATCTATCACTAAACATTGATAAAGTAGCTACTTTTATTTCACTAGAAAGTGTTGCTGCTTATGAGTCTCAAGTTAAAGCTTCTATGGAAGCACTTGAAAAAGGAACAGGAGAAGGTAATGACTTTTTAGGTTGGTTACACTTACCTAGCTCTATCACAACAGAACAGCTAACCGACTTAAAAGCAACAGCAGCAATACTACGCAAAGAGTGCGAAGTAGTAGTTGTAGCAGGTATCGGTGGCAGCTACTTAGGCGCACGAGCTGTTATTGAATCACTCTCAAATAGCTTTCAGTGGCTTAAAAAAGATAATGAGGCACCTACTATTGTTTATGCAGGACACAACATTGGTGAAGATTATCTCTACGAATTAACAACCTTCTTGAAAGATAAGAAATTTGGAGTTATCAACATCTCTAAATCAGGAACTACTACCGAAACTGCTTTAGCCTTCCGTTTATTGAAAAAACAATGCGAAGATCAACGCGGAAAAGAGATGGCACAAAAAGTTATTGTAGCAATAACAGATGGTGCAAAAGGAGCTGCTCGTATTACAGCTGACAAGGAAGGATATAAAAGCTACATCATACCTGACAATGTAGGTGGACGTTTCTCTGTGCTTACACCTGTAGGGTTATTGCCCATTGCAGTAGCTGGATTTGATATCGACCAATTAGTAGCGGGTGCACAACAAATGGAAACAACTTGTGGAATGGAAACTCCATTCAACGAAAATCCTGCAGCTGTCTATGCAGCTACCCGTCACGCGCTTTACCAATCAGGAAAGAAAATTGAAATCATGGTGAACTACCAACCTAAACTACACTTTATGATGGAGTGGTGGAAACAGTTGTATGGTGAATCAGAAGGAAAAGACCTCAAAGGAATCTTCCCTGCATCAGTCGATTTCTCTACAGATCTTCACTCTATGGGACAATGGATTCAAGAAGGCGAACGTACAATCTTTGAAACTGTTATTTCCGTAGAGACTCCCAACCACACTTTGCATGTACCAAGTGATGAAGCAAATCTTGATGGTTTGAATTTCCTTGCTGGCAAACGTGTAGATGAGGTAAATAAAATGGCAGAACTAGGTACACTCATCGCTCACGTAGATGGTGGCGTGCCTAACATACGCTTAGTCATTCCTACACTCAATGAATACTACCTAGGACAACTCATCTACTTCTTTGAAAAAGGCTGTGGTATCTTCGGTTATTTGTTAGGTGTAAATCCTTTCAACCAACCCGGTGTAGAGGCATATAAAAAGAACATGTTTGCACTGCTTAATAAGCCAGGATTTGAAGAGGAATCAAAAGCAATCCAAGCCAAACTATAATAACACGATTATCACATAGTGTAGTGTTACAATACCATTTCACCCACGCTACGACTTTTCGTAACGTGGGTGAAATTCTTTTACACCCATCTAAAAACCACTAATCTTCCCACTTTATTATGATGAAAGAAGCTATAAATAACTATTTAAAAGCAAATGGATACAGTCAATTAAATCTCAAGGCTGTTCTATTTGACATGGATGGGGTACTATTTGACTCTATGCCCAATCATGCCCAATCATGGCACACAGTGATGAAAAAAATAGGGCTCCATCTAAGTCGAGAAGAGGCCTATCTGCACGAAGGACGAACTGGCGCATCAACCATTCATTTGGTTAGCCAACGAGAACGAGGGCATGCAGCTACTCAAGAGGAGATTGAAGCCATATACAAAGCTAAAACAGAGGAGTTTAACAAATATCCTTTGGCTAAGCCAATGAGTGGTGCATTGGAAGTTCTCAAAAAAGTACAAATGGACGGATTAACACCAATGGTTGTTACAGGATCAGGACAATCTTCACTGTTAGAGAGGCTTAACAGCAACTTTCCAAATTGTTTTCAATCTCATCTAATGGTAACAGCTTATGATGTAAAACAAGGAAAACCACACCCTGAGCCCTACCTGATGGCCCTAGAAAAAGGAGGATTCAAACCCAACGAAGCCATTGTTGTCGAAAATGCCCCTCTCGGAGTTCAGTCAGCTGTAGCCGCTGGGATTTTCACCATTGCAGTAAACACGGGACCATTAAGTGATGATATCTTATTAAACGAGGGTGCACACCTGCTTTTTCACTCTATGGAAGAACTTAATCAAAATTGGAACACTCTTTACACCCTATTAAGTCAACATAAAATAACGACTAAGTAAAAAGAGTTTTTTTAAGTTAGTCTATGTCATTATTTTTTTGTAATATTGCGTGTAGGTATACAAAAGAGATTCTAGTAAGTAACGGTCAATTATTATCGTCCATTTTCTACCAAGAAATTAACACAATTCATTTGACCTAATTACTTAAGATTTATTGCGGATACTTATTTATCAGCAAAAGGGCTCCTGATAAATCCCCCATTAACAATGAAGTCCTACTATTTTAATACACCAATCAAAAAATTTACTATGAGAGTTATTATCGCACCTGATTACCAAGCGATTTCTACTTGGGCAGCCAATTATGTAGCCGAACGAATTAACAAAGCACAACCCACTCCTGAAAAACCTTTTGTTTTAGGGCTTCCAACAGGTTCATCTCCCTTGGGAATGTACAAAGCGCTTATTGAGCTACATAAAGCTGGGAAATTATCATTTAAAAATGTAATTACCTTCAATATGGATGAATATGTAGGGCTAGCCGAAGAGCACCCTGAAAGCTATCATTCATTTATGTGGAACAACTTTTTCCACCACATTGATATTGATAAAAAAAACATCCACATCCTCAATGGCAATGCAACCAATCTTATTGAAGAGTGTGCACAATATGAAAAAGCCATAGAAGCAGTAGGTGGCATAGACCTATTTTTAGGAGGTATCGGACCCGATGGACACATTGCTTTCAATGAACCAGGTTCTTCACTTGCTTCACGCACCCGTATAAAAACACTTACTACCGATACTATTATTGCAAATTCACGCTTTTTTGACAACGATGTTAATAAAGTTCCTAAAACAGCTCTTACTGTAGGAGTAGGAACCGTACTAGATGCTAAAGAGGTACTTATTATATGCAACGGACACAGTAAAGCACGTGCTTTGCAACAAGCTGTAGAAGGTGGCATCAGCCAAATGTGGACTATCAGTGCACTACAGATGCATAAACATGGAATCATCGTATGTGATGAGGCAGCTTGTGCTGAACTTAAAGTTAGTACCTACAACTACTTTAAGGACATCGAAAAAAGTAATTTGTAAATAAAACTAAATTATTCAATCCGTCAGTAAGTTATAACAACTATGAGAACGAATTTAAGCTCACAGATTTCCTTAAATAGGATATCTACAAAATACTATAAACCCAGCAATGCTATAGAGAGGTCTGTACTAACTCAGCGCGAAAAGATTCCAACAGATATTTATGAAAATATAGACCAAGCAACAACTGTTATAGCAGAAGAAATTGTTGCTAAAATCCAAGAAAAGCAGAGAGAGGGTAAATTTTGTGTCATTGCAGCAGGAGCAGGTACATCTGTACGCCCCATTTACAATGAATTGGTACGCAAGCACAAAGAGGAAGGCGTTAGTTTCCGCAACGTAATCATCTTTAATCTCTATGAATTCTATCCACTCAATACCCAGATAGGTATCAGTAGTTATGTTCAAATCAAAGAGCAGCTATTGGATCAAGTCGATATAGATATGCAAAACGTCTTTACAATGGATGGGGCTTTGCCACAAGATTCATTGCTAGACTATTGTAAACTCTACGAACAACGCATCCAAAGCTATGGAGGGTTAGATATCGTTATTATGGGTATTGGAAGAGAAGGAAATATTGCGATGAATGAACCAGGTTCGCAACTAAAATCACAAACCCGACTCATTTTAATCAATGCAACCTCTAGAGCAGAAGCCTCTCACAATCACGGCATGGAGAGCTTTCCACCATGTGCCATCAGTATGGGAGTAGAAACCCTGCTAGCAGCTAAAAAGATTTACTTGGTAGCATGGGGAGACAATAAGATGGAGGTTATCCACAAAGCAATTGAAGGGAAAATAACTGATTCATTGCCTGCTTCTTATCTTCAGATGCACAACAATACGACCATCTGTATCGATCTTGCAGCAGCAGCACATCTTACCCGCATTCGTCGCCCTTGGCTAGTTACACAATGCGAATGGACAGACAAATTGACCCGAAGTGCTATTGTATGGCTTTGTTTACATTTGAAGAAACCAATCTTGAAATTAACAAACAAAGATTACAACGAGAATGGGCTAAGCGAATTGCTTGCGTTGTACGGATCGGCATACAATGCCAATATCAAAATATTCAATGACCTACAACATACAATAACTGGATGGCCAGGTGGAAAACCAGATGCAGACGATACCTACCGACCAGAGCGTGCTAATCCCTATCCCAAGCGAGTGGTTGTTTTCTCTCCGCATCCCGATGACGATGTTATATCTATGGGTGGAACACTCAAGCGATTGGTACAACAGAAGCATGATGTACATGTAGCTTATCAAACATCAGGTAATATAGCTGTAGGAGATGAAGAAGTTTCTCGCTTTATGCACTTCATCAATGGTTTTGACCAACTCTTTAATCAAGAGAAGGGAGAAAATATTAAGAATAAATACAGTGAAATTAAATCATTCCTTGCTAATAAAAAAGAGGGAGATTTAGATACATCTGACGTACTCACCATCAAGGGACTAATACGAAGAGGAGAAGCACGTATTGCGTGTACTTACAACCAAATACCACTTACTAAATGTCATTTCTTAGATCTTCCATTCTACGAAACAGGAAAGATAGAGAAAAGCCCAATCAGTGAGGCAGATGTTGAAATTGTATTGAATCTACTTCGTGAACTCAAACCACACCAAATATATGTAGCAGGCGACTTAGCAGATCCACACGGTACACACAGAGTCTGTACGGATGCCATATTTGCAGCTATTGATATTGAAAAACAAGAGGGAGCTAAATGGCTGGAAGATTGTCGCATTTGGATGTATAGAGGTGCGTGGGCAGAATGGGAAATTGAGAATATTGAAATGGCAGTTCCATTGAGCCCTGAAGAGCTACGCGCTAAAAGAAATTCGATATTAAAACATCAGTCACAAATGGAAAGTGCACCTTTCTTAGGTAATGATGATAGACTCTTTTGGCAAAGAAGTGAGGCAAGAAATCAAGGAACTGCAGAGCTATACCACCAACTAGGGTTAGCATACTACGAAGCCATAGAGGCATTCGTTGAATATTTGCCGTTGTAAAAAACAATTGAACCTATTTCACCTTTAGGTTTGCTCAATAAATATAAAACTGCTGTAACGAAAGAGAGATCTTTAGTTACAGCAGTTTTTGTGTTATAAAAAGTTTTATCGGACAGCAATATTTAAGAAACTAAATTTTTGTAGGACACAGCATCCATCCAGCTAATGAGCTACACAGTACGAAATAGCGAAATAGGGGCTATTAAAAGTGAAAGTTGGGTTAAAAGTATGAAAGAGGCACAAGAAATGAAAGGTATTCAAGCCATTATGCCCTGCCAAGTCGTTATAAAATAAAAACGTTGTCAAGCACCAATGAGAGATTTTCTATAACGAAGAGAGAGAATTACACCCAGATCCATTTAATTGGGTAAAAATCATTCGGATAGATGGGGGGGGTGAATCGCATAGTTTATAGCCCCTCTCTTCTATTAGCAGGGGTAATCTCTTTCTAGCAAAAATCCAAACATAAAACATCTATTTCATTTGGAACTCTAAATAAAATAGCTACTTTTGCAACGAATAACAAAAAGAAACAACATGAATCAACTTGGTTTAACTAGAAATTGGTGGCGCATCTTACAACTCAAAAAGTCGTAGGAAGCAGCTCTGTATATCTATAAACTAGTCAAGATATTTGTTAAAGAGGTTTGTCGTACTTACGACAGACCTCTTTTCTTTTTTCTAAAATTCAACGATCTAATGAAACAAGTTTAATCAAAAATAATACAAGATATGAGTACAACTTATCAAGTTACCCCCAACGGTTATTATGGCGAATTTGGCGGTGCCTACGTCCCCGAAATTTTGCATCGCTGCGTAGAGGAGTTGCAACAAAACTACCTCACCGTACTAAACGACCCCACCTTTCAAGACGAGTACTACGAACTACTCAAACACTATGTAGGTCGCCCATCACCACTCTATTTGGCCAATCGATTGAGCGAGCGCTACGGATGCAAAATCTACCTTAAGAGGGAGGACTTGAACCACACAGGAGCACACAAAATAAACAATGCCATTGGGCAAATCCTATTGGCCAAACGCATGGGTAAGAAGCGCATTATAGCCGAAACTGGAGCCGGTCAGCACGGGGTAGCAACAGCTACTGTATGTGCCTTAATGAACCTAGAGTGTGTAGTCTTTATGGGAAAACTCGATGTGGAACGCCAACACGTAAACGTAGAGCGCATGAAAATGCTCGGTGCAACGGTACATCCCGTTACTTCGGGCAATCAAACCCTAAAAGATGCGACCAACGAAGCCATTCGTGAATGGTGTTGTCGTCCAGCCGATACCTTTTACGTCATCGGATCGACCGTGGGGCCTCATCCTTACCCCGATATGGTAGCTCGCCTACAGTCGGTTATTAGCGAAGAGATACGCATTCAGCTGCAAGAGCAGGAGGGACGCAACTACCCCGATTACCTGATGGCTTGTGTAGGAGGGGGTAGCAATGCAGCCGGTACCATCTTCCACTACATTGACGAGGCACGTGTACAAATTGTACTAGCCGAAGCGGGAGGCAAAGGGGTAGAGAGTGGCCAATCGGCCGCTACCATGCAACTTGGACGCATGGGTATTATACATGGATCAAAGACCCTGGTGATGCAAGACGAAGATGGACAGATTCAAGAACCCTACTCCATATCGGCCGGATTGGATTACCCCGGCATCGGCCCCATGCATGCCAACTTGGCACAACAAAAGCGGGCTACAATCCTAGCAGTCAATGACGATGAGGCCATTCGTGCTGCCTACGAGCTCACTCGCCTTGAAGGAATTGTTCCAGCTTTGGAGTCGGCACACGTATTGGGTGCACTTCCTAAGATGAACTTTAAGCCCAATGATGTAGTGGTACTTACTGTTTCGGGCAGAGGCGATAAGGATATTGAGACCTACTTAAGCTATCCAGCTGAAAAGTTTGCTTTAGACTGAAGTGGCAGCAAAATGTAGCCTATCCATTATTCGATACTACTAACTCTCAAAAAACAGAATAGATATTCAGCACGAGTACATTGCCAAGAGATAGTATCTATATTTTGGCAATGCAAGAAATATTTATTTCGTAGTGAGCTGAGTTAACTAGCATCCATGAATAAACGACAGAGCACAAGGTTCTAAAACCCTCCATTCAAAGAAATCCCTCACAAAAAACCACCCTTATATTTGGAATTCTAAATTAAACCCTTACATTTGCAACGAACAATAAAAAGAACGAAATGAATCAACTTGGTTTAACTAGAAATTGGTGGCGCATCTTACAACTCAAAAAGTCGTAGGAAGCAGCTCTGTATATCTATAAACCGGTCAAGATATTTGTTAAAGAGGTCTGTCGTACTTACGACAGACCTCTTTTCTTTTTTCACAACTTTAAAACAAGCAAAAACAATACATAAAACAGTTTCTCACAATGAAAACATATCACTACACCACCCACTACCGCAGCTTGATTGGTGACCTACACACCCCTGTAAGCACCTACCTAAAAGTGCGCGATCTTTTTCCACAGAGTGCACTAATGGAGAGTTCGGACTACCACAGCACCGAAAACAACCGCTCGTTTATCGCACTCGATCCCATGGCTAGCATTGCCATTAACCACGGAATTGCAACCACCACCCTACCCGATGGCACAACCGAAAGCCAACCACTTACTGCTAAATTTGGTGTGACCGAGGCTATCGAAGCATTTACCAGCCGCTTCCAAGTAACGGGCAATTATGCTCATTACGGTGGACTCTATGGCTATACTACCTTCAATGCGGTGCACTATTTTGAACATATTGCCATCAAAGATAGCAGCGATTCAATGAATGATGCACCCGATATTCTTTACATCTTCTACCGCTACTTGGTGGTATTTCACGACCGCGGTAACGAACTTCTTCTGCTTGAAATGATTCCCGAAGGCGAAACAAGCCGATTGGATGAGTTGGACAAAGCCATTCACAACCGCAACTACACCACCTACCCATTTGAATCGGTGGGCGAAACCTATAGCCCACTCACCGATAAGGAGCACAAAGCCAACATAAGCAAGGGTATTGCGCACTGCCACCGCGGCGATGTCTTTCAAATCGTTTTGTCGAGACGTTTTCTTCAACCCTATAAAGGCGATGATTTTCAGGTGTACCGTGCACTTCGTAGCATTAACCCCTCGCCTTATCTCTTCTATTTCGACTTTGGCGGATTCCGCATCTTTGGTTCTTCACCCGAAACACACTGCAAGGTAGAGGGAGGTATAGCCACCATCGACCCCATAGCGGGGACAACCAAACGAAGTGGCGAGAAGGAGAAGGATCGTGAACTTGCGGCAGCTCTGCTAGCCGATCCCAAAGAGGGGGCCGAACATGTGATGTTGGTCGATTTAGCCCGCAACGATTTAAGCCGTAACTGTAGCGATGTATCGGTTGAGTTCTACAAAGAGGCTCAATACTACAGCCATGTGATTCACCTGGTAAGTCGTGTCAGTGGTAAGCTACTTCCCGAGGCCAAGCCGCTACGCACCTTCTTCGACACCTTTCCAGCAGGTACGCTGAGTGGTGCTCCCAAGGTAAAGGCAATGCAGCTCATTAGTGAGTTAGAGCCCCACAACCGGGGTGCCTACGGTGGATGCATCGGCTACATCGGGCTCGATGGAAGCATTAATCAAGCCATTACAATCCGTACTTTTGTAAGCCGAAATAACGAACTTTGGTTGCAAGCTGGTGGAGGTATTGTGGCACAAAGCAGTGAGGAATACGAATTGCAAGAGGTAAACAACAAACTAGCCGCACTAAAGAAAGCCATTGTTCTAGCCGAAGAGATGAGCCAAAACGAATGATAAATCCTGAACGATCTGACAAACTAACCGATTGAATTAGATAATTTTGGTGTTTGACTCCAATGCAACACGAACTTTATTGGGAGAAATAGAAAACTTACTCCTAATAAATCTAGAAACATCGCATATGCCACATCAAAAATCAGTCCAAAAACACTCCTCAAACATCTAACAAATAGACTATTAGCAACAAGCTATCGCTCAAAAAAGCCCTCGTACTAAAAGAATAAAGAGAAGAGGTGATAACACCAAGATTACAGTTCTGTTTATTACAGAAAGTGGTTTTACCAAATAAAAAAAGAAGACAGATGAAAATAGCATTGATAGATAATTATGACTCATTCACCTACAACCTGAGTCACATTGTAAAAGAACTAGGTGCCGATGTAACGGTACTACGCAACGATCAATTCGAACTCTCCGAATTGGAGGCATTCGATAAAATTATTCTCTCGCCGGGACCCGGCATTCCATCGGAAGCAGGCTTACTGCTCGGAGTGATTCACCACTATGCCGGAAAGAAACCTATCTTGGGCGTTTGCCTAGGCGAACAAGCCATTGGCGAGGCATTTGGGGCCACACTCACCAACCTGAGCCAAGTATTTCACGGCATACAGACCACCATCCAATGCATTGCTTCCGACCCTATTTTCGAGGGATTACCTACCGAAATAGAGGTAGGCCGTTACCACTCGTGGGTGGTCAACCCAGAGGGACTGCCCGACTGCCTTACGGTAACGGCCATCAGCCCAGAGGGACAAATCATGGCACTTCGCCACACTATTCTACCCATATATGGCATTCAGTTTCACCCCGAATCAGTGCTTACCCCTACGGGCAAACAGATGATTGAAAACTTTCTAAAACTTCCCAATGTATGAAAGAGATTCTTACCCGACTTTTCCAACACGAAGAGTTAACCCGCAGTGAGGCCAAGTCGTTGCTGCTCAATATTACCCACGGAGCCTACAACGATACCCAAGTAGCAGCCCTACTTACCGTATTCCAAATGCGTGGCGTACGTGTAGAGGAAGTTCTAGGTTTTAGAGAAGCACTACTCGAAACTGCCATTAAAGTCGATTTCTCTCCCTACCAAGCCATCGACATTGTAGGTACAGGAGGCGATGGGAAAAACAGTTTCAACATCTCTACTTGCAGCTGTTTTGTGGTAGCGGGTGCTGGTTACAAGGTGGCGAAACATGGCAACTATGGGGCCACCTCCATTAGCGGAGCCAGCCAGGTACTCGAGCAGCACGGTGTGAAATTTACCAGCCAACGTGATTTGTTGCGCCGATCTATTGAGAAGTGTGGAGTAGCCTACCTGCATGCTCCCCTCTTTAATCCCGCCATGAAAGAGGTAGCTTCCGTGCGCAAAGCACTCCAAGTACGCACCCTCTTTAACCTATTGGGTCCCTTGGTCAACCCCTCTCAACCTAGTTTCCAACTGTTGGGCGTAGCTACCTTGGCACAAATGCGCCTCTACACCCAAGTGTTGCAACAACTCAGCATGGGTTTTGCGGTAGTCAATAACCTCGATGGATACGATGAGATATCACTCACCGAAAAGTTCAAAGTGATGACCAACCGCTACGAAACCATATACACTCCCGAATCACTCGGTTTCGAAGTAGTACCCCAAGAAGCACTCTACGGTGGTGATACCCCCAAAGAGGCCGCCGCCATCTTTGAGCGCGTATTGAAAAATAAAGCCACCCCCGCACAAACCGATGCCGTACTTATCAACGCTTCGTTTGCTATTCAAACCCTAAAGCCCACCTTCACCATTGAGCAATGTGTAGAGATGGCACGCGAATCACTGACCAATGGAAGTGCCCTAAAAACCTTTCAGAAATTTGTAGCACTCAATTCATAAATAACAAATGAAAGATATACTAACCGAGATAGTCACAAAGAAGCGAATCGAACTGATACAAAATAAAGAAAAGCGTTCATTAGCAGATTTGCAGGCTGCCTGCCTAGCACAGGAAATCCTCAACCAAGAGGTGTTGGAGCAAAGGAGATGCAGCATGCGCCAAAGCCTAACAGCCTCATCGCACGGCATCATTGCCGAGTTTAAACGCCGTTCCCCCTCAAAAGGATGGATCAATCAAACCGCACAAGCCAATGTAATTCCTCCCTCCTACCAAGCAGCAGGAGCAGCTGCCCTCTCTATCTTGACGGATGAACCTTACTTTGGCGGGACGATGCACGATATCGAAGTAGCTCGGCCTTTGGTACAACTCCCCATTCTGCGCAAAGAGTTTATTATCGACCCGTATCAACTCTACGAAGCCAAGCTACTCAAGACCGATGCCGTGTTACTTATCGCCTCTATCTTATCGCCTAGCGAATGCCAAGAGTTGGCTGCCCAAGCTCGCAATTTAGGACTAGAGGTCTTGCTCGAAATACACCACGAAGAAGAGCTTACACACATCAACACTTACATTGATATGCTGGGGGTAAACAACCGTCACCTAGGCACCTTCCATACCGATGTAAACCACTCGTTCGAACTGGCTAAAGTACTTCCTAAAGAGTTGCTCTGGGTGTCGGAAAGTGGCATTACCCATCCACAAACCGTAGCAGAGTTGCGCAAAGTAGGATTTAGAGGCTTCTTAATGGGAGAAACCTTTATGAAAACAGACCACCCTGATGCTGCACTGAGTTCATTCCTCGAAGAACTAACTACAATCGAACATAAATTATGAAAATAAAAGTGTGTGGCATGCGAGAGCCCGAGAACATTGCGGCTGTAGAGGCACTCGGAATTGATTGGATGGGCTTCATTTTCTACCCCCGCTCTCCTCGCTACGTAGCAACGCCTCCCACCTATCTACCCAACAACTGCAAACGCGTAGGGGTATTTGTAAACGAAAGCTTGGAGGTGATAGAGCAGTGCATCCAACTGTTTGGCCTACAAACTGTACAGTTACACGGTACAGAATCGCCCGAAATATGTCAGGCAGTTCGTCAAAAGGGGGTGGAGGTTTTCAAAGCACTCTCCGTAAAGAACGAAGAAGATGTAGCACGCTCCACCTTTTATATAGGAAGCTGCGACTACCTACTATTCGATACGCCTTGCACCAAGTATGGTGGATCGGGACGAACTTTCAGTTGGTCGCTCTTAGATTTGTATCAAGGAGAAACTCCATTTTTACTAAGTGGCGGCATCGGATTGGAACAAGTAGAAGCATTAAAGCAGTTTCATCACCCTGCATGGAGAGGTGTCGACCTAAATAGTCGCTTTGAATCAGCACCAGGTATAAAGGAGGTGGAACAACTACAAGAGTTTTTAAGCAATATGCATTGGCTCAATCTGTAAACAATGATTTACAACGAATGTGATGCAAGGTGAAACCAAAAACAGTATAAACCAATTAAACGAAACAACAATGAACCGTCTAAATAAATTATTCAAACAACAACCCAAAAACTTGCTATCTATCTACTTCTGTGCGGGAAACCCTACGCTAGAGAGTACTGTACCTACCTTGGAGGCACTGCAAGCAGGCGGTGTAAACTTTGTAGAGATAGGCATACCGTTTAGTGATCCCATGGCCGATGGTATTGTTATTCAGCAAGCAGCCAACCAAGCGTTAGCCAACGGTATGACCCTGCGCAAACTTTTTGCTCAACTAGCCGATGTGCGCCAAACCATAACCATACCTCTGGTGTTGATGGGATACCTAAACCCCATTATGCAATTTGGTTTTGAGAACTTCTGTAAGGAGTGCCAAACCATTGGTATTGACGGGGTAATCATTCCCGACCTTCCCTACCACGAATACATTAGCGAGTATCGTGCCATAGCACAACGCTACGGAGTACACATCATTATGCTGATTACTCCCGAAACTAGCGAAGAGCGCATCCGTCAGATAGATGCCGAGACAGATGGCTTTATCTACCTTGTTTCATCGGCTGCCACTACGGGGGCACAGAGTCACTTTGACAACTCCAAAGAGGCTTACTTTGCGCACATTGCTGCCATGCAATTAAAGAATCCTTGCATGATTGGATTTGGTATTTCCAACCAACAAACCTTCCAAGCAGCGTGTCAACATGCATCGGGGGCAATTGTAGGAAGTAAATTTGTAACGCTGCTAGAAGCGTGTAAAGGAGATGCTGAAAAAGCAATTGAGGAGTTGAAGAGTGTGCTAGGATTGTAAAACCGATTCTACGAATCGTTCAAGGGAGTGGGCCCCATTAAACGAGACAGAAATAGTAAGAATGTCAACTCAAAAATTAGTGACAACTCAAGCAATCAATGCACTTGGAGAAAAAGTAACACTTAGACAATGTAGCAAGCCTAGTAAACAGGCTCAAGATATATATACTGCACTGAGACTAAAACATGAACCATTTAAGAAACTGAAAATTTGTAGGACACAGCATCCACCCAGCTAATGAACTACACAGTACGAAAGGGCGAAATAGGGGCTATTAAAAGTGAAAGTTGGGGTAAAGAGATTAAGTTTTATCGAACAGCAATAATGTCAAATTCATAAATCAACACATGATCTATTAGCCACATTGTGATTTAGGAGTTGCTTAAATTGAAATTAAATGGTGTAAGAACAAAACATCTAGTCGATTTTTATCTCTTTCTTACTGTGAGCCATTCTCGCTTCAATTAAGCTTTAAGTTGATCAATAAAGCTAGCTGGTAATTCAGGCATAGCTCCATGCTGTGTACAAACAAATGCAGAGATTTCAACAGCTAGATGGTGAGCTTCTGAAATGG